>JASFSI010000141.1:0-5338 GCA_050114495.1 Lysobacterales bacterium
GCTGGAAACCGGCGATGTCATGTACCGGCTTTCCTCGCCCTGGGGTGTGCTGGAATTCGGCGCCGTGTCGATGGGAAACCCCCACTGCCTGCTGCTGATCGACGATATGGCCGACCCGCGCATTCCGAAAATCGGCGCCTGGCTCGGGCAGCAACCGGCTTTTCCGCAAGGCGTGAACGCCGGCTTTGCCCGCGTCAGGGACCGCCATTCAATCGACCTGCGCGTCATCGAGCGTGGACCCGGCGAAACCCTGGCCTGCGGTTCCGGGGCCTGCGCCTCGGTAGCGATCCTGGCCCGGCTGGGACGGGTCGACGAGACCGTCGATGTCATTCTCCCGGGCGGTCGCCTTGTGATAAAGTGGCCCGGACAGCAAGGACCGGTGTCGATGAAAGGACCGGCGGCACATATATTCAGAGGGATCATGAATGGCTGAGGAAACCACAGCGCTCGAGGAAATCGTCGCGGACTTTCTGCGCAAGAACCCTGACTTTTTCGAACAATACCCCGATATTCTTGAACACATCGAAATCAACCACGGCAGCGGCAACGCCGTCTCCCTGATCGAGCGCCAGGTCGAACGGCTTCGCGACGCCAACCGGGCGCTGGAGCAACGCCTGGAATCCCTGGTCACGATTGCTTCTGAGAACGAAAAACTCATTTCCCGGCTTCACAGGCTGACGCTGGAACTGGCGCCGATCGAGTCTCACCGGGCATTTTTCCAACGGCTCGAAGAAAGTCTTCGTGAAGATTTCGACGCGGACATCGTGCGGCTCTACCTGATGGACCATGCCATTGCAGCCGAGACAAACGGGCTGGCGGCCGCGGTGGAAACCGAGGACCCGGTTTTTGAATCCTTTCGCCCGCTGCTCGACAAGGACACCGCCACTTGCGGCCGCTTCAATGAAGCCAAGATGACGTTTTTGTTCGGCGAGCGCGGCCCCTGGGTGCGGTCGACCGCGCTGGTCCCGATCGGCCCGAACGGTGCGCACGGCATAATGGCCATCGGCAGCAGCGACCAGAACCGGTTCTACCCGGGTATGGGCACGCTTTTCCTCGACCTGCTGGCCGAGGTGATCACGTCCCGGCTATCCGACGCCGAGCCCCAGGCACAGCGACGCTCGGCCTGACGGCGGAGCATGGACCTCGTCGCCCGTTTCCTGGACCACCTGCGCGATGAGCGCGGGCTGTCCCCGCGAACCCGTTCCGCCTACGCGCGCGACCTCGCGCTGTTCCGCGCGGAAACCGGCCGGCCGGACGGCGGCCCCGGGTCGATCAACGAACACGATATCCGCCGCTTCATAGCCGCCCTGCACCGCCGGGGCCTCGGCGCCCGAAGCATCCAGCGCGTACTTTCCGCGGTCCGTGGTTACTATCGCTGGCTGATCCGCGAGGGCTACGCCCAGCACAATCCAGCCACCGCGGTCCGGGCGCCTAAAGCACCGCGCAAGCTGCCGAAGACACTCGATGCCGACGCCGTGGCCCGACTGCTGGACTTTCGCGCAGAAACGCCGCTGGCCATTCGCGACAAGGCGATCATGGAACTGTTCTACTCGTCGGGCCTGCGGCTGTCTGAGCTCGCCGCCCTGCGCTGGGACCAGGTCGATATCGCGAGCGGATTTATCACCGTTACGGGCAAAGGCAAAAAAACGCGGATGGCCCCGATCGGGAGTTACGCCGTCAAGGCCCTGGAGGCGTGGCGCAAAGTGCGGGGCAATTTTGCTTCCTTCGAGGAGCCCTGCGTGTTCGTCAGCCAGCGCGGAGACCCCATTTCTATGCGCGCAATCCAGTCGCGGATCCGCCACTGGGCGCGCAAACAGGGTATTCCCCAGCAAGTGCACCCGCACCTGCTGCGCCACAGCTTCGCCAGCCACATGCTGGAGTCTTCCGGCGACCTGCGGGCCGTGCAGGAGTTGCTGGGTCATGCCGACATCGCTACCACCCAGGTCTACACGCACCTGGACTTCCAGCACCTGGCCAAGGTTTACGACAAGGCGCACCCGAGGGCGCACAAAAAAGGCAGGGACCCGGGTTAATTCCGCGCCCGGTGGTGATTCGAAGCGAGGCTGCTTCCGGCCCAATACCCCGCGTAGGCCGCGACGATCCAGACCCAGATGCGGCCGCTGCTGATTTCACCCAGCCAGTACACCGGCCAGATCAGCGCGGCGATGGTGTTGCGAATCGTCTCGATGATCAGTCCGACCAGCATGCCGACGGACAGGCGGTCCAGAAACGGGCCGATACCGTCAAAACCGGCAATGAAATCACGCACCTCGCCCAACTCGATATGCAGCAAGGTGATGATCGCCACCACGCCGTAGAAGCCGCCGCCGAGCGAGAGCCACTTACGGTGCACCGGATCCACTTCCTTGCGCGCCTTCTTGTCCTTGGCCCGACGCTTGGACTCCTGCTCGATTTCCCGGGTCGTCCGCGCTTCTCCCAGGTAATCGTTGCGCAGCGCCCACCACACCAGCCCGTAGGCCACGAGGCCGACGGGCAGGCCGGCCCTGAACAGCGCAATGAAGAACTCCTGGATCATGGGCAGCAGATTCTGCCGCTTTACTCATTCCCTGTCGACCGTTTCGCTTGTTTTAGCGATTTTTCAACCCCACCTCTGCTGAGTATGTGGGAGCCCGCCACGCAGGCGACTTCGGACAGCTATCGCCCGCACGGCGGGCTCCCACGGCTTGATCAGACAAGGAGCCAGGAATGGAACAATACCGCGGAACGACCATCTGCTCGGTGCGGCGCGGCAACACCGTCGTCATGGGCGGTGACGGCCAGGTCACGCTGGGCAACACGGTCATGAAGGCGAACGCCCGCAAGGTCCGCAGGCTTTACAAGGACCGCGTGCTGGCCGGCTTCGCCGGCGCCACGGCCGACGCATTCACGCTGTTCGAGCGTTTTGAAGGCAAGCTGGAGAAACACTCCGGCCACCTCGTGCGCGCCGCCGTGGAAATGGCCAAGGATTGGCGCACCGACCGCATGCTGCGCCGACTGGAAGCACTGCTCGCGATCGCGGATCACGAGAATTCCCTGCTGATTTCCGGCAACGGCGACGTGATCCAGCCCGAACACGGCCTGATCGCCATCGGTTCGGGCGGCCCTTTTGCCCAGGCCGCTGCCATGGCACTGCTCGAAAACACCGAACTGGATGCCGAGACCATCGCGCGCCAGGCGCTGGGAATTGCCGCGGATATCTGTATCTACACGAATTCGAACTTGACCATCGAGACACTGACAACCGAATGACAACACCTGTAGGAGCCCGCCATGCGGGCGACTCCGAACAGATTTCGCCCGCATGGTGGGCTCCCACGGGAAAGGAAAAGCCCAAATGTCCCAAATGACACCCCGTGAAATCGTCCAGGAACTGGACCGTCACATCATCGGACAGTCCGACGCCAAGCGCGCGGTGGCCATCGCCCTGCGCAACCGCTGGCGCCGCATGCAGGTCGAAGAAGGCCTGCGTGCAGAAATTACTCCGAAAAACATCCTGATGATCGGCCCGACCGGCGTCGGCAAGACGGAGATCGCGCGCCGCCTGGCCCGGCTGGCCAACGCGCCGTTCATCAAGGTCGAGGCGACCAAGTTCACCGAGGTCGGCTATGTCGGCAAGGATGTCGAGTCCATCATCCGGGACCTGGTCGACACCTCGGTGAAAATGACCCGCGAGCAGGCCATGGCCCGGGTCCGCTCACTGGCCGAGGATGCCGCCTACGACCGCGTCGTGGATATCCTGCTGCCGCGACCGCAGCAGGTACAGGGCATCGGTTTCGCCAACGAACCGGCGCCGGATCAGCCCGACGACAACCGCACCCGCCAGAAACTGCGTTACAAGGTCGTGCACGGCGAGATGGACGATCGTGAAATCGAGTTCGAGGTGTCGTCCACGCAGGTCGGCATCGAGATCATGACGCCGCCCGGCATGGAGGACATGGCCAGCCAGCTTCAAGGCATGTTCCAGAACATGGGCGGGGGCAAAAAACAGACACGGAAAATGAAAGTCCGCGACGCCCTGCCCCTGCTGATCGACGAGGAAGCAGCGAAGATGGTCAACGAGGAAGAGATCAAGAGCCAGGCCGTCGAAAACGCGGAACAGAACGGCATCGTGTTCCTTGACGAATTGGACAAGGTCGCCAAGCGCTCTGACCACGGCGGCGCCGACGTGTCGCGCGAAGGCGTACAGCGCGACCTGCTGCCGCTGGTCGAGGGCTGCACCGTGTCGACCCGCTACGGCCAGGTCAAGACCGACCACATCCTGTTCATCGCCTCGGGCGCATTCCACTTTTCCAAGCCGTCCGACCTGGTGCCGGAGCTGCAGGGACGCCTGCCGATCCGCGTCGAGCTGAGAGCCCTCGAGGTGGAGGACTTCAAGCGCATCCTGACCGAACCCCAGGCCTCGCTGACGCAGCAGTACGCCGCGCTGATGGAGACGGAAGGCGTGACGCTGGAGTTCACCGAGGACGGCGTGCAGCGCATCGCGGAGATTTCCTGGCAGGTCAACGAGTCCACAGAGAACATCGGTGCCCGCCGGCTGCACACCGTGCTGGAGCGGCTGCTGGACACGGTTTCCTACGAGGCGCCGGACCGCTCCGGGGACCGCTTTACGATTGACCGCGGTTACGTCGACCAGCACCTGGACCAGCTGGCCGGCAACGAAGACCTGAGCCGGTATATTCTTTAAGCCATGCTTGAAGCCCGCTACGCGGGCGCAAGGAAAGCCGTAGGAGCCCGCCATGCGGGCGAAAGAAAGCCGTAGGAGCCCGCCATGCGGGCGAATGTCTGGATGGTGAAATCGAAAAGGGCTACCTCGAGTAACCCTATCCTCGCCCGCATGGCGGGCTCCTACCCGGGTTCGACGAGGGCCCTTTCGAGTAGCCCTTTTTCGCCCGCATGGCGGGCTCCCACGGCGGGCTCCTACGCGGGTTTTGTGGCTTCCACTGCCCAGGCCAGGATGTCTACGCCTGTTTTCGCGGTACCGACCTCGATACCGCTGAAACCGGCGCGCTCCAGCAACGCTTTCAGCCGGTTCATGCCCTCTGCGTCCTGGGCCACCGAGACCATCTGTTCAAAACGTTCGTGCGAAGCACGGTGCTCGGCCTCGGTCATCGCGATGAAGCCGCGCCGCAATTCACTGTCGGCGCCCATCATCTTGAAGAATTTCAGGGCGTTGGTCATGAATTCGAACATCGTGGCGTTGGCGGTCGCCGGATCGGTATCGCTCAGGTATTTCTGCGCCAGTGCGTTGATCCGGCTGCGACCGGTTTCCGCCTTCGTGCTGTTCTTCAGTTCAGCCAGGCTCGCCAGCCGGTCACGCTCCTCGTTGATCGCCGTCAGC
>JASFSI010000142.1:0-5320 GCA_050114495.1 Lysobacterales bacterium
AAAGAAAGCAACGCGCAAGAAAGCTGCCGCCAGGAAAAAAACGAAAAAGAAAAGAGCTCGAAAAAAGGCCGCGTCAAAGAAAACCGTTAAAACTTGACCCACAGTGAAACAAAGCCGACTCCTGACCATTCAAGAAGGTGCGGGCTGCCTGTTCGACGGCGGTGAAATTCGCGACCTCGTGACCGGAAACGTCATTCGGGGCGTTTGAATGAGCGCAACGGAGACCGTGGACACGGCGGCTGTCAGGGATTACCTGCTTGGCTTGCAGGACCGGATCTGCGCAGCGCTCGAGGCCGAGGACGGCCGGGGCGAGTTCATCGAGGATGCCTGGACGCGCGGCGGCGAAACCGGTTTGGGCGGCGGCGGTCGCACCCGCGTGTTGGAACAAGGCGCGGTTTTTGAGCAGGCAGGCGTGAATTTTTCCCACGTGACCGGGTCCAGCCTGCCGCCGGCGGCCACCGCTTCCCGGCCCGAACTGGAAGGGCGGAGCTTCGAGGCGCTCGGCGTCTCGCTGGTCATCCATCCCGAGAATCCGCATGTTCCGACGAGTCACGCGAACGTGCGGTTTTTTATCGCTGAAAAAGAAGACGAGGAACCGGTATGGTGGTTCGGCGGCGGTTACGACCTGACGCCGTACTACCCGGTGCTGGAGGACGTGGTCGACTGGCACCGGACGGCCCGTGCCGCCTGTGAACCTTTTGGCGACCGGGTCTATGCCGACTTCAAGGCATGGTGCGACCGTTACTTCTATCTCAGGCACCGTGGTGAAGCACGCGGCGTTGGCGGGCTGTTTTTTGACGATCTCAACGAGGGGGGCTTCGAGCGCTGCTTTTCCTTCATGCAGGCGGTGGGTGACAGCTATCTGGATGCCTACCTGCCCATCGTGCAGCGCAGGCGCAACACCTCCTGGACCGAGCGCCAGCGAAGTTTCCAGCTCTACCGGCGCGGCCGCTATGTCGAATTCAACCTGGTTTACGACCGCGGAACCCTGTTTGGACTGCAGTCGGGCGGGCGCACCGAGTCGATCCTGATGTCGCTGCCGCCGCTGGTGGCCTGGCGTTACGGCTGGAAACCCGAGCCCGGGTCCGAGGAAGCCGTGCTCTACGCCTGCCTCGAGCCGCGTGACTGGCTCGACGAGGACGCAGTAGCCACGATCAGTGACCTGTACCCATCAACTTCCTGATCCGTCCGTCGCTGCCATTTTGCGATAATCTGGGCAGGCACACTGAAAAGCCCGTGTCCTTACGCTGCGTTCTTCGATGCCGCACGGGCTTTCATGACCAAGAGGAAACTAAAGATGAAAGCGATAAAACAGCTTGGCAGTTTGCTGGTCTGTCTCGCGCCGTTGTTTTCCGCAGCGCCTTCTCTTTTCGCTGATGAGCCTGAAGGCCTTCGTTACACGGTCAGCGTGGTCAATTTCGAAAACCGTTCCGGTTGGCACGGAGCATGGAACCTGGGGCATGCCTGGGACACGGTTCTGACCGACATGCTCAACCAGACCGGCCGTTTCGTCGTGCTGGGTGAGACTGACATGCGGGTAGCGGCCATGAACGAGCAGGACCTCGTCGCCTCTGGGCGGACCGCGAGCGGCCGGAATACCCCGGTCACGGGTCAAATGACCCCGGCCCAACTGCTGGTCAAGGGCGCGATCACGCACGCCCAGGGCGACACGGGCGGAGCCGATGGCGGCATTCGCATCAAGGGCTTTCGCATCGGCGGAAAAGGCGGCCGGGGTGAAGTCAATGCCACCATCTACCTCGTCGACAGCACGACCGGCCAGGTGCTGGCTTCAAAGAGTGTGGTCGGAACCCACGAGCGAAAGGGCATGAACGTCGGTTACGCAACCGGTGACTGGGGCGCATCTTTCGGCGGTGACAAAAAAGACAATGTGGGGCTGGCCGTTCAGGACGCCTGCGCTGAGGCCGTGGCCTTCATGATGGAGCAGCTTCCCAGCCTGCCCTGGACGGGCACCGTGGTGACGACCAACGGCGGCAAGGTCTACGTCAACCGCGGAGAGCGCGAGGGTGTCACGGTCGGTCAGCGCTTTGTCGTCGGAGACGTCGAAGTGCTCCGTGACCCGGATACCGGCGAGGTGCTCGACGAGATGATGACCGAGATAGCGACCCTGCAGGTCAACCAGGTCAAGGAAAAACTATCGATCGCAGACGTCGTTTCCGGTGATCCGTCGGCTGTCACAAAAGGCATGGCGGTTCACCTGCCCTGAGACTTGCGCGCCGAGATCCTCATGGTGATCTCGGCGCGGAATACCTCCGCGCCGCTGCTGTCGTAGACGTTCATGGGAGCGATGACGTCTCCCGGCTCCTCCCAGTCGTATTTCTCCAGGCGGCAGACAGCGCGCAGGCCGGTCCTGGCCATTTTCAGGTAGTGCACTTTCATGCCGACCGGTATCCAGCGGTAGTCCGCGTGCAGGGAGATGTCCATGCACACACCGCCGGCGAGTTCCGCCGCATTGCACATGGCGATCGCATGGACGGTCCCGATGTGGTTGTGGACCGCGCGGCGTTTCGGAAACGTGAGCTCTACCCGGCCCGGCTCGACCACGGTGAAACGGGGTCTGATCGTGCCGAAATAGGGTGCCCGCAAGCACACCATCCGGCTCACCAGCCAGCGTCCCGCGCCGCTGCCGCCGAAGCGCCGCCACAGCGGAAGCAGTGGGCTTTTTGACGGTTTGTAGCTCATGGTGTGCAATCCATTCGAATCAACGCTTCAGTGCGCGGTATCCCAGTCGTCACCCCAGCCGGTATCCACGACCAGCGGCACGTCGAGCGAGGCGGCCTGTTCCATGCGCGATTCAATCGCCTGCTGCACGGCCTGGCGCTGATCTGCCTGTACTTCGAGCACGAGTTCGTCGTGCACCTGCATCATCAGCCGGGCGGCCGGTTTTTCGGCGCGCAGCCACGCGTCGATCTGGATCATCGCCCGCTTGATGATATCCGCTGCCGTGCCCTGCATGGGCGCATTGATCGCCGCCCGTTCCGCACCCTGCCGGCGCTGCATGTTCGAGGCACGGATATCGGGCAGGTAAAGGCGTCTACCGAACAGGGTTTCCACGAACCCGTCTTCGCGTGCTTTCTTGCGCGTCGCCTCCATGAAGTCCTGAACACCGGGGTAGCGCATGAAATAGGTGTCCATGTAGGCCTGCGACTCGGCGCGGCCGATACCCAATTGCTTGGCCAGCCCGAACGCCGACATGCCGTACATCAGGCCGAAGTTGATCGCCTTGGCCGCGCGCCGCTGGCTGTCGTCCACGTCAGCGTAAGGCACGTCGAACACCTCGCCGGCCGTGGCGCGGTGCACGTCCACTCCTTCACGAAAGGCCTTCAGCAGGCCCCTGTCACCGGACAGGTGCGCCATGATGCGCAGTTCGATCTGGGAATAGTCACAGGCCATGACCAGCCATCCGGGCGGCGCCACGAAAGCCTCGCGGATGCGGCGGCCCTGCGGCGTGCGAATGGGAATATTCTGCAGGTTGGGATCCTGCGAGGAAAGCCGGCCCGTGGCCGCCACCGCCTGGTGGTAGGACGTGTGCACGCGCCCCGTATCCGGGTTGATCTCTTCGGGCAGCTTGTCGGTGTAGGTGGATTTCAGTTTCGACAGTGAACGGTACTCCAGGATCAGCCGGGGCAGTTCGTAGTCGGTCGCCAGTTCCTGCAGCACGTCCTCCGCGGTGGACGGCTGGCCCTTGGGCGTTTTTCGGATCACCGGCATGCCGAGCTTCCCGAACAGCAGTTCCTGCAGCTGTTTCGGCGAGCCCAGGTTGAACGGCTGTTCCGCTTCCGCGTGGGCTTCTTTTTCCAGGCGGTCGATCTGGGCCGCAAGCTCCCGGCTTTGTTTGGCCAGGCGCTCACCGTCGATGAGCACACCGGTCTGTTCCATGCGCGCCAGGACGGGCACCAGGGGCATTTCCATTTCTGTGAACACCGCGGCCAGTGAATCGGTTTTCTGCAGTTCGGGCCACAGCACCTGGTGCAGCCGCAAGGTGATGTCCGCGTCTTCGGCGGCGTATTGCGTTGCCGTGTCGATTTCGACCTGGCTGAACAGGATCTGTTTCGCACCCTTGCCGCAGATCTCCTCGTACTTGGTTGTTTTCAGGCCGAGGTGGCGAAGCGCCAGCGTATCCATGTCGTGGCGGCTGCCGGTGCTGTTCAGCACGTAGGACTCCAGCATGGTGTCGAACGCCACGCCCTGCACCGCGATGCCATAGCGGGACAGCACGTTCATGTCGTACTTGATGTGCTGGCCTGCCTTGGGCAGGTCCGGATTTTCCAGCAGCGGTTTCAGCTGCTCCAGGACCGCGTCGCGGTCGAGCTGCTGCGGTGCGCCGGGGTAGTCGTGCGCCACGGGCAGGTAGCAGGCGCGGCCCGGTTCGGTACAGAAGCTCAGTCCCACCAGCTCGGCCCGCATCGGGTTGAGGCTGGTCGTCTCGGTGTCAAAGGCGATGAGCTCCGCTTTGCCGAGTTCCGAGATCAGCTTTTCCAGCTCATCCTCAGTCATGATCGTGGAGTAGTCGGTTGCGACTTCTTCCGGGTGCGTCTCACCGGGTGCGCTGTCGCCGGTGTCCTCCATTTCTCTCAGCCAGCTGCTGAATTCATAGTGCTTCAGGGCCTCGATCAGGGCTTCACGGTCCATTTTCCCGCGCACCAGGTCGTCGATACTGAACTCGAGGTCGAGATCACGCCGGATGGTTGCGAGTTGCCGTGACAGCGGAAGCCATTCCAGCGCCTCCCTGAGGTAGGCCCCGATCTTGCCGCCGACTTCTTCCGCATGCTCCATGACGCCGTCGAGCGTCCGCCACGCGCCCAGCCACTTTGCAGCCGTCTTGGGACCGCATTTTTCGACCCCGGGGATGTTGTCCGACTTGTCGCCCGTCAGGGCCAGGTAATCGACGATCTGTTCCGGCGTGACGCTGAATTTTTCAACCACGCCGTCGCGGTCCATGTATGTCTCGGTCATGGTGTTGGTCAGCGTGGTGCGGTCGCTGACCAGCTGCGCCATGTCCTTGTCGCCGGTGGATATCACGCAGTCCATTCCGGCCTCTTCGGCTTGCTGCGCCAGCGTTCCGATCACGTCGTCCGCTTCCACGCCCTCGACCTGCAGCAGCGGCAAACCCAGCATGCGGGTGAATGCCAGGATCGGCTCGACCTGTTGTCGAAGTTCCCGCGGCATCGGCGGTCGGTTGGCCTTGTATTCCTCGAACATTTCATGGCGGAACGTCGGCCCCGGTGCATCGAAGACCACCGCGATCCTTTCCGGGTCGTGCTCCCTGATGAGCCGCCGCAGCATGTTCGCCACGCCAAGC
>JASFSI010000143.1:0-5278 GCA_050114495.1 Lysobacterales bacterium
CGTCGTGCACCTCTACGAACCGCTGATCGGAAACAAGGACCTGGTCATTCGCGTGGAGTCGGAAGACCGTGTCAGCGTCATAGCACCGGAAGCCGTGGTGGCCGTCACCGTGGGCAACCTTATCGGCAACGCGATGCGTTACACGCAGGACGGGGAGGTGGTCATTACCACTGGAAACGGGCGCGTAGTGGTCGAGGACACCGGGCCGGGCATCCCCGAGGAAGACCTTGAGCGGGTTTTTGAACGGCATTACCGCGGGCAGAATATCAGCGGCAAGGGTGCCGGTCTGGGCCTTGCCATCGTCAAGCGACTGTGTGAACTGTACGGCTGGTCGATTCGTTTCAGCAATCGCGAAACCGGCGGCCTGCGTGCAGAACTCAGGTTTTTTGGAGAGTGATCGATGACCGCGATTTCTTGTCCGGAGTGTGGAAAAAAGGTATCGAGTCGAGCGCCGATTTGCCCCTTTTGTGGTTACGAGATCGGTGAAGCTACGGATGAAGACCGGGCCATTTTTCAGGCGCGCAGGCTGCGGGACCGGATTTACCGCCTCAACATGATCAGTTATTTCGTCATCGCCCTGCTGCTCGCGGGTTTTGGCTGGTTCTGGTGGGCGTCGGCAGGTTTCAGCCGCATGTCGTCATACGGCCCTTTCGTGGTGATAGGTATCTCGGCCGGGGCTTACGTGATTGTGCGTGTCCTGCTGTTTCGGGCCAGGAGCGAACGTCGAGCACTGCGCGTTGGAGCCAAGGCGGGCGGCGTCTTGCGCCGCCGCCTCTGAAAACGGGGATGTCAGCTTACTGGATTCGCCTGACCTTGCACTCGGCCTTGTAGCCTTCGATGTGGAGGTGCCAGGAGTCGAACATGCCCGGCTCGATCACCGCCACGGCGTTTTTGATGTCCCGGGCGTAGAACTTGTCGCGGTCATCCTGTACCCAGATCATGCCGTTTTCGAGACGAAAGACGGTCTGGCCGTCCCATCCGTCGAATTCTCCGATGATTGCGCTTCGAATGGGCGAATCGTCACGTTCGTCATCGCTCGGCAGTCCGCGCAGATCCCCTGTCTCGGTGCTCGCCGCCGCCGCAACCGAAGCACTGGGGCCGGGTTTGTCCAGGGTCGCCAGCGAGCGGTTCCGGATCCAGGCATTGAGCGCATCCAGTTCTTCAGGCGAGAGCTTGGTCAGCCCCGAAGCCATGAACTCCTTGCCGGTCATTTGCTCCTCAAGCGATGAGAACCCCTCGGCCGCAAAGAGGGAGTGGGCGAAAAGAATACAGAACAGTAGGGTGAGTGTTTTTCTCATTTCAGTGAACCGAGTGCGCAAATCCGCGAAAGTCTAACATGGACAGCGAAAACCATGCGACGGTTCCGAGCGGGGTTGCGCGGGATTTCTAGAGATCCTGCTTGTAACGCACGTAGGGAATACGACCGTAGATGGACTCGAGCGGGTCGACCGGTTGCGTATCCGCATTCGTCGACACTTCCGCACCGGCGTCCAGCACGTTGCTGGTGCCGACCGTCAGGTTGGCGTTCCACGGTGTGCGCCAGGTGAAGTGCACGTCGAAAGTCGTCAGGTCATCGATGCTGTTGCGGTTCAGGAAGTCCACCGAGTCCCGGTAGAAACCTGCAATGCCGCCACTGAATGCGCCCCGGCTCCACTCGAGATTGAGTTCGACGGAGTTGAAGGGCTTGGCGGTTGTCCAGGAGTACTGGTCTGTCGACCGTGCATAAAGGCCCTGGTACTCGGCCTCGAGAACCCGGGAAAATGCCAGGCCGAGCTGGATGTCACCGCTGCTGTCGGTCGTGATTCCGACTTTGAAATTCAGATCCACGCCGCTCGTTTCGGCATTCATGAAGGTCAGCGGATTGTTCAGCGTGTCGCCAAACAGCGGATTACCGAGGCCCGGGGAGAGCAGACCGGCGCTCGCCACCGTGCTGACGGCGGGCTGGTTCAGCCGCTGAACCATTGGCTGGTTCACAGCAGCTTGTTGCTGGAACCAGTTGACCGAGGCCGTGGTGTCACCCATTTCGAGCTGCAAACCCAGGTCGAAGCGCTGCTGCTCGTAAGCGGCGATGGGTTCGTTGACGAAGTGACAGCCCGACGCGGTGTAGGAATCCGCTCTCAGCACGCCGTTCATGCACTGGATGCTTCCCAGTGACTGGAAACGCGCGTTGCCGAGACTTTGCTGCGTGCCGGCTGTCATGGTCAGATTGTCGCCTGCGGGAACGGCAAGCGTCGCGTCCAGTCCCAGCAGGTTGCTGCCGTTATCCAGTACGCGCGCCTGCGTGCCGGCCTGAAGAGACAGCGGCCGGGCGAGTTGAAGCTGGAGCTTGGCCGTGTCGCTGCCGCCCAGGTCAAACTGAAAATCGGTGGAAGGATCCAGCACCATCGGAAAATCGCCGGACCGGGAAGTGGGCTCACTGCTCTCAGAGATCAGGCTCAGGCCATTCAGCGGGGGTACGCTGTTGGTGGAGCCGGTGTTCGGTTCATCGCCCAGCGCATGTGCAGAAAACAGGCCCACGAAAAACGCAGACATGGCCGCAGCCAGCCTGACGTTCTGAGCTGTTTTGATGAACTGGCAAATCACTTTGTCTGCCGCTCCCGGAGCGTACGACCAATGGAAGTCGTACTGTAGATTCCCACATCTATAAAAAGTTTAATCCAATTCTAGCAAAAATATTCGCTTTCAGCCCGATCGCGGGCGATCGCTCCTCACTGCGGGCGGCGCACCGGTGATTCGCTGGCTGGTATAATCGGGCCGTTTAACGGATGGAGGCTGCGAGCATGGTCAGTACGAACACCCCGGTGTGCGATTTCGGTGCGATCGCTCCCGATTTTTCACTTCCCGGTGTCGACGGCCGGGTCTGGTCGCTGGAAGACTGCAAGGGACCGAACGGCCTGCTCGTCATGTTCATCTGCAACCACTGCCCCTACGTCAAGGCGATCAATGAAAAGCTGGTGCGCGACACGGCAGAACTTCGGCAACTCGGGGTGCACAGCGTGGCGATCATGTCCAATGACCCGACCGATTACCCCGAGGACTCCTTTGACAACATGAAAGCCGTTGCGGAGCAGTATGGTTATCCTTTCCCCTACCTCCTCGACGAGACACAGGAAACGGCCAAGGCTTACGGGGCCGTCTGCACACCCGACTTCTTTGGCTACAACCGCGACCTGCAGTTGCAATACCGGGGGCGCCTCGACGAAAGCGGCCGCAACCCGGACCCGGCCGAATCGCGCCGGGACCTGTTTCTGGCGATGAGCCAGGTTGCCGAAACGGGACGGGGTCCGAGTGAGCAGATCGCGTCCATCGGGTGTTCGATCAAGTGGAAGCAATGACAGGCTTGATCGATCTTCGATCCACAAACTATGCTGTCTTCGACAGTTCAAACAAGGGCACCGAGCGAGGTGTAAATCATCATGAGTAAAGTTCTTCTGGTTGGAATCGATTGCAGTGACTGCAGTAACCGCGCGCTTCAATACGCAGCAGACGGTGCTGCGAAATCAAAATTGCAGTTGATCGTCGTACACGTGATCGATTGGTCCCCGTTTACGTTCAGCACCGCCAAGGAAAACGAAGAAAGGCGGCAGCGCCGCGAGGACGAACTGGACCGTGCCCACCGGGAAATCGTGGGTCCGGTGGTCAGCGAGCTTCGCGAAAATGGTATTTACGCGCGCGGCGTGGTTCGCCACGGGCACCCGGCCGAAACAATCTGCGCGGTCTCCAGGGAGTTCGGAGCGACCAATATCATTATCGGAAAAACCGGTTCGTCGAAACTGAAGTCACAATTGTTCGGCAGTGTCGCAAATACGCTGGCCCAGATCAGCGAGGTTCCCGTTACGGTTGTGCCTTGAGCAAGGCAACGCCCCGGTTGTTGCCTTTTCGCAGTGCCCGGGCGCCATGGCTGCAGTCCTGACCAGAGAACAGAATCAACCGCGTGCGGCCGTTGAAATTCACGCCGCGCTTGTCGCTTCGGCTCATCCATAGCAAAATCATAGGTTGCCCGTACGATCGGCCAAACGTCACCCGGCGCTCATTGGGGCGCCAAGGCGTCTTCTTCAAACGAGGATCAGCGATGTCAAACCGTAAAACTCTCGCCAACGCCATTCGATTTCTATCCATGGACGCCGTGCAGAAAGCAAACTCGGGCCACCCCGGTGCCCCGATGGGCATGGCTGATCTCGCCGAGGTCGTCTGGAGGAGCAACCTGAAACACAATCCGGTTAATCCCGCCTGGCCGGATCGCGACCGTTTTGTGCTTTCGAACGGCCACGGTTCCATGCTGCTGTATTCACTCTTGCACCTGACCGGCTACGACCTCTCGATGGACGATATTCGCGACTTCAGGCAATTGCATTCAAAAACACCGGGTCATCCCGAGTACGGTGAAACACCGGGTGCGGAAACCACCACCGGACCGCTTGGCCAGGGTATCGCCAATGCCGTGGGCATGGCGCTGGCGGAGAAGGTGCTTGCAGACCGGTTCAATCGGGACGGTCACGAAATCGTCGATCACCGGACCTGGGTATTCATGGGTGATGGCTGCATGATGGAAGGCATTTCCCACGAGGCCTGTGCTCTGGCTGGCACGCTGGGGCTGGGCAAACTGATCGCATTCTGGGATGACAACGGGATTTCGATCGACGGCGAAGTCGAAGGCTGGTTCACGGATGACACGCCGGCACGCTTCGAGGCTTACGGTTGGCAGGTCATTCGCGGCGTGGATGGACACGACCCGGTAGAAATCCAGCAGGCGATCGACACCGCGCAGTCCGAGCAGGACCGGCCGACCTTGATCTGTGCCCGAACGATTATCGGTTACGGCGCCCCGAACAAGCAGGGCTCGGAGTCGGTTCACGGGGCGCCGCTTGGAGATGAAGAAATCGCCGCCGCACGTGAATACCTGGATTGGCCTTACCCGCCATTCGAAATTCCGGACGCTATCTACGCCGACTGGAACGCGCAGGAGTCGGGCGCAGCGGCCGAGGGCGCGTGGCAGGACCGGTTTGAAGCATACCGCGGGGATCATCCGGAACTGGCCGCTGAATTCGAGCGCCGCATGAGCGGTGAACTGCCGCCGGACTGGGCGCAGGAGACCTCTCGGATCATTGCAAAAATGCAGGAGGATGGGGGCAACGTCGCCACGCGCAAGTCTTCGCAAGCTGCGCTTAATGCCTTCGGCCCGCTGCTGCCGGAACTGATCGGCGGTTCCGCGGACCTCGCCGGTTCCAACAACACGATCTGGTCCGGCAGTGTCGATGTGAAAGACGGCGGCACCGGC
>JASFSI010000144.1:0-5275 GCA_050114495.1 Lysobacterales bacterium
GATGGCGTCGCAGCGGTCGAGCTGCTGCTGCATCAGGGCCAGGTCCTCGGCCAGTTCGGGGTGCTCGCCTTGCAGCTCATCGGTCAGCACCGTCATCGTGGCCAGGGGCGTGCGCAGCTCGTGCGCCGCGCCGGCGGCGATGCCGGCCACGCCGATCAGGGTTTCGTCTCGCGCCGCTTCCTCGCGCACCCGCAGCATCGCCTCGTGCTGGCCGCGCATCGATTGCGCCATGCGCGCGACGAACCAGGCGATCAGCAGCGCACTGAATACGAAATTCATCCACATGCCGATCATGTGCGCGTTCCTGCCCTCCTGGCCCATCATGCCGAACAGCTCGAACGGCTGGTGCCAGTTAAAAAGCACGGTATAACTGGCGACCGCCGCGGCAGCGACGATGCCGGTATGGCGCACGCTAAGCACCGCGGCACTGACGATCACCGGGATCAGGTAGAAGCTGACCAGCGGGTTTGACGGCCCGCCGCTGAAGTACAGCACCGCGGAGAGAAAGACGATATCCAGCAGCAGGTTGGCAAAAAATTCGGCCCCGGTCACCGGCGCGGGCAGCCACAGGCGGTACAGCAGCGCCACGTTGAGCAGGCCCAGGCCGAGGACCAGGGCCCACAGAGGCGTCCAGGGCAATTCGTATTCCGTGAAGTCGCTCAGCCAGGTCAGGGCAACAATGAGCACCATCAGCAATATGCTGCGGATCGACCAGAGCCGCAGCAGGTTTTGCCGCGAAAGCGTGGTCGTTTTTCCGGGTTCACCAACTGGCATCGAGTTTCAGGTAAATGTTCCTTCCCATGCTGACGATGCGCTCGCCCAGGGGTATGTCGCTTGTCCGAACCCTGTTATAGCCGCCCAGGTGGTCGCGGTAAACCTTGTCGAACAGGTTTTCCGCACCCAGCCCCAAAGTGAAGGTGTCGTTCAGGCGCAGCGCACCGCGCAAGTTGAGAATGCCCCAACCGGCGGTTTCCCGCTCGTCGTTGTAGTCCGCAACCCGGTCCTGGCGGGCCGCCGCCACGCTTTCCACCGCGACGAACCAGCGCTCACGTTGATATATCAGTTCTGCAACGGACGTAAGCGGCGGGATTCTATAGAGATTATCGTTGCCGTCGCTGCGCTTGCCGCGGACGTAACTCAGTGTGCCGCGCAGCATCAGTTCCTCGCTGAAGCGCCACTCGTAGCCCATGTCGAAGCCGTACAGCTCAGCGTCGACGTTGCCGTACTGCAGCGGCAGCTTGCCGCTCGACGCGAGGGCGAAGCGGTTTGCCGTATCGTTGCTCGAGGGCACCCCCTGAATGAAGTTGCTCACATCCCGCCAGAACACTTCCGGCGTCAGCTGAAAATGTTCGCCGCTCCAGTCGATACCGGCGGTCAGCTCGATACTGGTCTCCGGTTTCAGCTTGAGATCGCCGATGTAGGTGTAACCGTCGGCGAGACCGGCGGTGGCCGTCATCGGCAGCCACAGGTAACGCTCCTGGTAGCTGGGCGAGCGGGTTTTGCGGCCCAGGCCCAGGTTCAGGCGCAGGCCCTCACCCAGGTCGCGGCTGGCTTTCAGCAGCCCGCTCCATTGATCGTCGGTTGCGGACCGGTCGGCCGCGTTGAAATCGGCGGCAAGCGCGTCCAGTCGCTCCTGCTGCGCATACATCGGGCTGGCCGGCGGGATGGCCAGGTTACCGCCCACCTCGCCCGCGTCCATGGAAACGCGGTTGAAGCGCAGGCCGGCCTCGATATCCCAGTCCGCCGCCGCCCAGGACGCCGTGCCAAAGAGGCCCAGGCGGTCACGTTCCACGTCCACGAAGTTATCGAGGAAAAAAGCAGGCTTCGTGGGATCGTTGACGGGGTGATCGTGGCTTTCCCACTTGCCGTCCAGGCCGAACTCCCAGCGCACGGTTTGCGTCTCCAGCAGGTAGCTCAGCGCCATCGCGTGCGTTTCGCCCAGCGGCGCCGACTCGCGGTACGTGGGCATGCCCTTGAGGTTCAGCGGCACGGGGCGCAGCGTGAAGTTGTCCATGATGTGGTCGACGCTCAGCGTGCTGGCCGAAACATGCAGTCTCCCGGGGCCGAGCGGCGATTTCAGCTCAAAACTGTACTGCTCTGAGTCCAGGTAGCGCATGTCCATCGGCAGCGCCGGCGTGCCGGCGTTGCCGGTACGGTTGATCGCGGCCCGCAGCGTGAGTTCGGCCTCGCCCAGGCGGCGGCCATAGCCCAGCCGGTACTGCTTGCGGTCGTACTCGGTGGCCAGCGCGACACCGCCGTCGAATTCGTAATCGTCACCCGTGTCCGTGCTGCCGGCCACGTCGATCCAATTGTCGGCATTATGGAAGCCGGCAAATAGCGAACCGTTGAACGACGAGGCGTTGCTGCCGTAGCCGGCCGTAGCGCTGCCGTAAGCCGACCAGCCGTCATCCATCGAGTAGTCACCGCTGCGCGAGCGGATCGCGATGCCGTTGCCGAGACCCTCCTGCACGGTTTTTACCGAGGCCAGCCCGCGGTACAGCGTGACCGACGCGGTCAGCGACTGCGGAATGGAAGACAGGGGCGTATCCATCCAGTTGGGACAGTCCGCGCTGTAACCGGCGCCATCCACCAGCACATTGTTCTGCGCGCCGGCCAGGCCGCGGTACTGGGAGATCCGGGTGAGCGGGCCGTTGGCGTTGCGGTTGCCGCCCGGAAACATCCGCATCAGGTCGCTGTTGTCCAGGCCGGCCTGGCTGACGTGGCTGGGCTGGAGTTCCATTTGGTCATGGATGCGAACGCCCGTGACCAGCACAACCTCGATATCGCTGTCATCGCGCGTGTCGTCGTTGAGTTCCGTGTTCGCCACGGCGACAGCGGAAAAGAACGGAAAAGTCAGCAGCAAGCCGGACAGCAGTTCATTTTTCATGGCTCAGGTCATTCGGGAATGTGAAGCGGCCATTTTAATGACCGGCGGCGGCGTGCGGATGTGACAAATTGTCGCACCGCACGAACCCCCAATAAATAAACCCTACCGGCGCCGCGCTTTTCTGCTAGACTGCGCGCTCTTCCAGGCCACGACCGGTGGCCACATTCCTTTTACTCCTACTCCCTCGACCGGTTTCCATTCGCCAGGACGGCGTGATGGCAGGGCAGTAGCGGAGCAATCTCTAAATGTCATTTGAATCCCTCGGCCTGAAGGCCGAACTCCTGCGCGCGATCGACGAGCAGGGCTATACCGAACCCACCCCCATTCAGTCGCAGGCCATCCCCTTCGTACTGCAGGGCCGGGACATCATGGCCGGAGCCCAGACGGGCACCGGCAAGACCGCCGGCTTCACGCTGCCGATGCTGCAGCTGCTGAGCGAGCGGCCCAGGGAACGCCGCCCGCGCTCCGTGCGCGTGCTGGTCCTGACCCCGACACGGGAACTGGCGGCACAGGTCGCCGACAGCATCGAGACCTATGGCCGTCACCTGCCCCACCGCGCCGCGGTGGTATTCGGCGGCGTCAACATCAACCCGCAGATCAGCCGGCTGCGCAGCGGCATCGAAGTGCTGATCGCCACGCCCGGCCGCCTGCTGGACCACGTGCAGCGCGGCACGGTCGACCTCTCCGAGGTCGAAATGCTGGTGCTGGACGAGGCCGACCGCATGCTCGACATGGGCTTTATCCACGACATCCGCCGCATCGTGAAGTGCCTTCCCGGCACCGAGGAACGCCAGAGCCTGATGTTCTCGGCAACCTTTTCCAGCGAAATCCGAAAACTGGCCGGGCAGATGCTGAACCGGCCGGAACTGGTCGAAGTCGCGGCACGCAACGCCACGGTCGAGCGCATCGAGCAAGTCGTGCACCCGGTTGAAAAACACCGCAAGCGCGAGCTGCTCTCGCACCTCGTGGGCGCCGGCAACTGGCGACAGGTGCTGGTGTTCACGCGCACCAAGCACGGCGCCAACCGCCTGGCGCGGCAGCTGGAAGCGGACGGGCTGAGCGCCACCGCGATCCACGGCAACAAGACCCAGGCTGCCCGCACGCGGGCGCTGGCGGACTTCAAGCAAGGCCGCGTTCGTGTGCTGGTGGCCACGGACATCGCGGCCCGCGGCCTGGATATCGACCACCTGCCCTACGTGGTCAATTTCGAACTTCCCAACGTACCCGAGGATTACGTGCACCGGATCGGCCGTACCGGCCGTGCCGGCCGCGAAGGCAAGGCCCTGTCACTGGTTGCCAGGGACGAGTGGAAGCTGCTCGGCGACATCGAGAAACTGCTGCGCAGCAAGGTGCCACAACAGGTGCTGGAAGGCTACGAAGCAGGCACACGGGCGGCGAACAGCGATCACCACGAGAACGTTCGTGGCAACGAGCGTGGTTCCGGTCGGAATGTTGAACGCAAGCCGCGGCGCAACGGGCGCAAACCCGTGCAGGCGCGCAACGGCAACAGCGTCAATGGAAACAGCGGCAAGAGACGCGCTGAAGGCCCGGCAGTGCAGCTTGAGCGTGAGCAACGACCTGCCCGCTCCCAGGGCAACCGGCCCACAGTTGCTGCAAAACAGGGCTTCAGCAACCTCGCCGATCGGTATTTCGAGGACTGATTACCCTGGTTGCTAGAGGCCTTTAGAGGCGGTGTTGACGGCCGTGAGCAGCGCACGGCCCTTGTTCAGGGTCTCCTCCCACTCCTTCTCGGGGTCGGAGTCGGCCACGATGCCGCCGCCGGCCTGCACGTGCAGCTTGCCGTCCTTGATCACCGCGGTGCGAATCGCGATGGCCAGGTCGGTGTCGTCGTTCCAGTTGATGTAGCCCACCGCGCCCGCGTAGACGTTGCGGCGCACGGGCTCGAGCTCGTTGATGATTTCCATCGCCCGGATCTTGGGTGCGCCCGAAAGCGTGCCCGCCGGGAACGCCGAGCGGATCGCGTCGGCCGTGGTCATGCCGTCAGCCAGTTCACCGTCGACTTGCGAAACGATGTGCATCACGTGCGAATAGCGCTCGACCACCATCATGTCGGTGACCTCCACGCTGCCGGTCTTCGCCACGCGGCCGACGTCGTTGCGGCCGAGGTCGATCAGCATCAGGTGCTCGGCCCGTTCCTTGGGGTCGGCCAGCAGCTCTTCTTCCAGCCGCTGGTCTTCCTCGGCCGTGTCCCCGCGCCAGCGTGTGCCGGCAATCGGCCGAACGGTCATCCTGCGGTCCTGAACGCGCACCAGCACTTCGGGTGAAGAACCCACGATCTGGGTGTCGCCCAGGTCGATGAAATACATGTACGGCGAAGGGTTCAGGGCGCGCAGCGCCCGGTAAACGTCCAGCGGGCGCGCGTCGAAA
>JASFSI010000145.1:0-5273 GCA_050114495.1 Lysobacterales bacterium
GTGGTCTGTGCTTTCGAGTTTGGTTTCATGGGCGGCTCGATGGGTTCCGTTGTCGGTGAGAAATTTGCGCGGGCCGGCCAGAAGAGCCTCGAAACACGGGCTCCGCTGGTGTGTTTTTCAGCTACCGGCGGTGCGCGCATGCAGGAAGGCCTGTTCTCGCTGATGCAGATGGCCAAGACCAGCGCCGTGCTGGGTCGGCTGGCCGAAGCGGGGATTCCGTTCATTTCCGTGTTGACGCATCCAACCACGGGCGGCGTTTCCGCCAGCCTGGGCATGCTCGGTGACGTGAATATCGCCGAGCCCGGAGCCTTGATCGGGTTCGCCGGTCCGCGGGTGATCGAGCAGACCGTGCGTGAAAAACTGCCCGAGGGCTTCCAGCGCAGCGAATTCCTGCTGGAAAAAGGCGCGGTGGACATGATCGTCGACCGGCGTCACATGCGCGATGAAATCTCCCAGTTGATCGATCTGCTGACGGGCGGAAGACGCCCCAAACCGGTCAGCGGTGAACTCGTCGCCTCCTGATTCCTCATCCGTTCCGGCGCTGCCGAAAACCCTCGACGGCTGGCTTCAGCTGATCGAACGCCGCCACCACACGGCGGTGGATCTCGGGCTGGACCGCTGTGTGGCCGTGTGGCGAAAGATGGGTTCCCCCACGCCCGGCCGGCGGGTGTACGTGGTTGCCGGGACCAACGGCAAGGGATCGACCGTCGCGACCCTGTGCAGTCTGCTGTACAGCCTCGGCTACCGCGTCGGCAGTTACACCACGCCCCACATCAGCGAATACAACGAACGTGTCCGGCTCGGCCGCCAGGTGGTCGATGATCAGACGCTGGTGAACGCGTTCGAGCAGGTGGAGGCCGCGCGCGGTGATACCAGCCTGAGTTATTTCGAATTCGGAACCCTGGCGGCGATCCGCATCCTGGCCGATCATGAGCTCGACTTCGCCGTGATGGAGATCGGACTTGGCGGGCGTCTCGACGCGGTGAACGTGCTGGACTCCGATTGCGCGGTGATCACGCCGATCGGGCTCGATCACCAGGAGTACCTGGGCCCGGACCTGGAGTCCATCGGCCGTGAAAAAGCCGGCATCATGCGGCCCGCAAAGCCGGTGATCTGCGGGGACCCGAACCCGCCGTCCAGCGTGGTTGCCATGGCCGGGGAACTGGCGGCGCCGATGCGCGTCATCGGACGTGATTTTTCCATTGAGCCCGGCGCGCGGTCCGCGCTCTACCGGGTCGGCGGCACGGCGCTGGAACTGCCGCTGCCGGTCCTGTACGGAAAACACCAGCTCAACAACGCCGTGACGGCTGTGGCCGCCCTGCTGGAACTGATTCCCGAGGCGTCGTTGCTGGCCGAAAAACTGGCGGATGGCCTGCGCTCGGTCGACCTGAAAGGGCGGCTGGAACGGGTCCGGGATCATCCGACCGTATGGATCGATGTCGGCCATAATCCGCTGGGCGCCCGGGTCGTGGCGCAGGCGCTGCGCGAGCGGGGCGGCAATGGCGGTCAGTGCATCCGCTGCGTGCTCGCGATGCTGGTAGACAAGGACGCCGCGAACGTGGCGCAGGAACTGTCAGGGGTCGTTGCCCACTGGTATTGCGCGGGGCTGGACGGCGACCGCGGCCAGACAGGACGCCGCCTCGCCGGGCGCGTGCGCAATGCCGTTGCGGGCGCCAGTGTGCAGGTATTCGAGCGCGTTGAAGACGCGCTGCGCGCCGCCATCGAGGAGGCGCAGCCGACGGACGGGGTGCTGGTTTTCGGCTCTTTCCATACCGCCGACGAAGCCCACCGCATGATGGTAAACTGGCCATCCATTGAACGGCTGGAAGAGTGAGCTGACCGCATGGATATTGCGCTGAAGCAGAGGCTGGTCGGTGCGAGCGTGCTGGTCGCACTGGCCGTGGTGGTCATTCCCATGTTGCTCGGCGGGCGACCGGAAGACAAGGTCGATACCCGTCGCATCGAGGTCCCGGAGCAGCCTGCCGGAACGAAATTCGAAACCCGCCGATACCCGATCGGAGACACGGTTCAGCCGGTGCAGACGGAACCTGCTCCGGCCATCAGCCTGCCCGAGCCCGAAGCCGCGCAGGCAGCAGAAGAAACGGTCAGCGAACAGGCAGGCGCGCAAACGCATGCCGGCGATACGGCATCGCAGGCAGGTTCATCCCCAGCGCCCGGCGAGGCGGATGAAACCGTCGAGGAACACGTCGCCAGGCCCGGGATTGCAGTACAGGAGCCCGGCGCGCTCGATACGTCGGCGGCCGGCGGCCGGTACCTGGTGCAGATCGCCAGTTTCCTCTCGAAAAACCGGGCCGACGCGATCGGAGGGCAGTTAAGCAAGGCGGGGTATACGCTGCAGTCGGATACCGTGACCGCGGAAGCCGGAACCCTGTACCGTGTGCGCGTCGGACCCTTCGCAACGGAACGCGACGCCGAACGCGCGGTTGGCGCCATAAAAACCCAGTTGGGCGACGTAAAACCGCGCATCGTGGACCTCGAACCCGGCCAGTCCGCACCGGTCACGCAGCCCTCGGACCCGATGGTGCGCTGGGTGGTGCAGGTCGCCGTGCTGTCCAACACGGCTAAGGCGGACGAACTCGTCGCGCAGCTCAAGCTCGAAGGCCTGGAAGCGTACCGGGAGACCCTCGAACGCAACGGCTCGAAAATGTATCGCGTTCGCGTCGGGCCGTTTATCGAACGCGAGGCAGCCATCCGTGTCGATCAATTGATCGAACAGCGCCTGTCGATCGATGCCCTGGTGATGAGCGCCGACTGAACGTGTTAACTGCTGCGGCACAGCGACATTCATGATCTGGACGGACTACGCCATCATCGCGCTCATCGGCCTTTCGGTGCTGGTGGGTGTTTTTCGCGGTTTCATCAAGGAAGTCTTCTCCCTGTTTGTCTGGGCGGCGGCGTTCCTGGTGGCCTACCATTTTTCCGGTGACGTGGCGCAGCTGATGGAACAGGCCGTGACCCTGCCGTCGGCAAGACTGGCCATGGGATTCGCCGGGCTGTTTATCGCTGTGCTGCTGGTCGGGGGGCTGATCAACTACCTGCTGGGAAAACTCGTGCAGAGCACCGGTCTGAGCGGCACGGACCGTTTGCTTGGCGGAGTATTCGGAGCCGCGCGCGGCCTGGCGTTGGTCGTGGTGCTTTTGCTGGTCAGCGGTTTCACGCCGATACCGGCCGACCCCTGGTGGAAAGAGTCGGCCACGATCGAGCGGCTGATGCCGCTGGTTGAATGGAGTGCGGATCTGCTGCCGGATAACGTCGCCGAGTACCTGGACTTCGAGCCCGGCGAGGAAGAAGCCGAGGCCGATGAAACCTCGAAAGAGGACGTTTGAGGCGCAGGCTTCTGGCAAAAAAGTGAAAAGGGTGAGCGGATTCCGCATCGGGCCGGAAGCGCTGACAGATAATGGGTTAGAATGCGCGCGTGATCGCATTCAGTTGCTTAACCGGGGACGTCTGAAATGTGCGGAATAGTCGGGATGGTCGGCAAAAAGCGTGTCGGGCCTGCCTTGTACGATGCATTGACCATGCTGCAGCACCGGGGCCAGGACGCAGCGGGTATCGCCACGCTGGATGGGATCAGGATCAGCCTGCACAAGAACAACGGCCTGCTGCGGGACGTTTTCCTGCCCGAACACATGGCCGCACTCAAAGGAAACGCCGGGATCGGGCACCTTCGCTACCCGACGGCCGGGCTGGACGACTCTTCCGAGGCACAACCTTTTTACGTCAACTCGCCCTATGGCATCGCGCTGGGCCACAACGGCAACCTGATCAATACCGAGGCGCTGTCGCGGGAAATGTACGCCAGTGACCGTCGCCATCTGAATACGCGTTCCGATTCCGAGGTGCTGCTGAACGTGCTGGCGCACGAGATCCAGCAGCAGGCCCCGGAAAAGCTCGAACCGCGTCACGTTTTCCACGCGGTGTCGCGGGTGCACGAGCGCTGCGAGGGTGCATACTCCGCCGTGGCCCTGATCTGCGGTTTTGGCATCGTGGGTTTTCGAGACCCGCACGGGATCCGGCCGATGGTGCTTGGCAAGCACGATACGCCAAAGGGCCGCGAATACATCCTGGCATCGGAAAAAGTCGCGCTCGACGTGCTCGGTTTCGACCTGGTGCGCGACGTCCAGCCCGGCGAAGCCGTGATCATTACGCTGGATGGCGAGCTGCACACCGCAAAACCGGGTGCACCGAAGGTGCATTCACCCTGTATTTTCGAATTCGTCTACTTCGCGCGCCCGGATTCCATGATGGACGACATCTCGGTCTACAAGGCGCGGCTGCGCATGGGGCAGGCCCTGGCGCGCAAGATTCTGCGTGAACGCCCCGATCACGATATCGACGTGGTCATTCCGGTCCCGGACACGAGCCGCACCGCCGCGCTGCCCCTGGCTTATGACCTGGACGTTAAATACCGCGAAGGTTTCATCAAGAACCGTTACATCGGCCGCACCTTCATCATGCCCGGGCAGAAGGCGCGCAAGAAATCGGTGCGCCAGAAGCTGAACGCGATCGACCTGGAATTCCGCAAGAAAAATGTGCTGATCGTGGACGACTCCATCGTTCGCGGCACCACGTCGAAAAAGATCATCCAGATGGCCCGGGAAGCGGGTGCGCGAAAGGTCTACTTTGCGTCCGCCTCGCCGCCGGTGCGCTACGCCAACATCTACGGTATCGACATGCCGGCGCAGTCCGAGCTGATTGCCGCCGGGCGCACGGTGGAACAGGTGCAGGAAATACTCGGGGCGGACTGGCTGATCTACCAGGATATCGAGGATCTCGTGGAGTCCTGTCGCGAGGGTAATCCGAACATCACCCGCTTCGACGCGTCCTGCTTCACCGGTGAGTACGTCACCGGTGTCCAGGACGGTTATTTCGAACGTCTCGAGCAGCAGCGCTGCGACTCTGCAAAATCAAAACGCCGATCCGCATAGTGCTCCAGGCGGGCTGAAGCCGTCGCGGGTCAGCGGCGCTGCCTGCGCCAGGCATCCACGATGCGCTCGACGTCGGTCTCCTCCGGTCCGCGTGCCCACATGTTGCCGTACTCGATGCTCTGCGCATTCGGCGGCGGTGACGGCATCGTCACGTGAAAGCGCATCGGCATTGGCACGGCTTCGCCCGCCGCGATGGCTTCGCCCTGCGCCAGCGAGGGCAGGGCTTCGAGGATGCCGCGCGCGGAATCGGGGACCAGTGAGCGCACGTATTCCTGGTCGTCGGGATTGGAAATACGCAGGCAGACGTAGCTGCTGCACTGCGCC
>JASFSI010000146.1:0-5272 GCA_050114495.1 Lysobacterales bacterium
CCTTTTTCATTGGACTTCGGCTATCCACCTATGACCGGAACCAGCCCCAATTTCCTAGGCGAAGGCGGCTAACGACCCGAAACCGAACTTGGAAATGTTTCCGCATCGATGCACTAAATCGCATTTTTTAAATCGAGTTCTATACTGAGATATGCGGTATCAACCGCTATTTCATCGCCAGATTATTCACAACAATCTGCTCGCAAGAAGCCAGTAACCTCACGATCCAATAGCGGTCATTCCAATGTGAGGTGATTTATGAAAGCCCTGATTTCACTCGTTTTAATTCTTTTTAATGTATCGGTTTTCGCTGACGCCGAATATGTACGACCGTCATGGAGTGGTGCGTGGTTCAACCCCGACCAGTCGGGTCATGGCATCAGCGTCGAAATTCTGGACGATGAACGCACCGTCATTTTCTGGTACGCCTATGATCTGGAAGGTAACCCCACTTGGTTGCTCGCCGAAGGTGTTAACAACGACGTCCTGTTCACGGGGATGTTCATTCCATTCATGCGCGTTGAGGCTACGGCCTACCACTACGAAGGCATGATCTTTGGCGAGTTCGACCCGGACACGAAAACTCGGCAGGAATGGGGCACGATCATTCTCGATTTCCCCTACTGGGAATGCAACCGTGCCCACATGGAGTGGTATCCGACGATGCCGGGTTTCACCCAGGGTTCCACTGACCTCGAAAGACTGACATCGCTTTACAGGCTGGACTGCGCCGAACCCCAAGACCCTGCGGGGAACTGGGAAGTACAGTTCGGATTCGATGCTGAATTCGCGTATCAGACCGAAATCGTGGCCGTGCCCAATCAGGACGATCCCGGGATGTCGGACCTCGTATTCGAGTTCGTCGACGAAACCGGCTGTCTGTGGTCCGGTGAGTTTCTGGGCGGGTTCGGTCTCATCGGGGCGAGGTGGGGCAACCAGTGTGGAGCGACCGCGGTGGAACACGGTGCTGACGGGCCACTTTATAGCACGATGCATTACGAGTACCGGCTCTGTGACAGCAATGACGAATGTGCGTGGAAAGATGAGGTTATGATTTTTGAAGATGAGGGAGAGTACCTGATCTTCAGCAGATAGGTTGAGCCGGAAAATTTTGCTCAAAGCGCTCCTGCCAACCGGGGTGATCGGTTGATGGCGGCGTTAAGGGCAGGACATTGCACGATTCTCGCCCGCTGGGACGGTTGGTGTCTGTAATTCCTTGGTTCTGAAACTGGCCGTTATGAGATCAAGTGGCCGATCAGTTGCCACTGCGGATTAGTTCCGCTTTCAGGCGCACTTCGGCGATTGAACTTGAGCCTGAACTGACCATGCCTGAAAGATCAAGTCTGACGTATTTCAGAGAAACGACCCGTCAGCTCTCCGCTCCCAGCGCCACCTTGATGGCCTGCGCGCTGACGCCACTGGCTTCTTCGGTCACCAGGAAAGCGATCATCTCGGCCACCTCGCGCGGTGTGGCCACGCGGTTCGGGCGATACAGCGCGGCGCGTTCTTCCCAGACCTGCTCCATCGTGATGCCGCGATCGTCCGCCTCGGCCTGCGCGGACCGGTCGGCCATCGCCGTCTTCACCCAGCCCGGAAGCACCGCGTTCGACGTAACGTTGAACGCACCGCAATCCTGCGCCACCGCTTTCGCCAGGCCGATTAGCCCGTGCTTGGCGGCCGTGTAGGCAGAGCCGGCGTACTCGGCCACATCCCCTGCCGTCGAGGCGACATAGACACAGCGCCCGTAACCGCGCTCGACCATGCCGGCGGTGATCAGCCGGGACAGGTGGAACGGGCCGTCGAGGTTGACGCGGATGGTCTCCTCCCAGGTCGCCGGGTCCTGTTCCCAGATCACTTTTTCATGCGCCGAACCGATGCCGTGATTGCAGACGAAGAGTTCGACCGGGCCCAGGCGCCGCTCGGTCTCCTCGACCGCGTCGGAGCAACCGGCCGCCGTGCCGAGATCGGCCGTGACGAAATCAAGGCCCAGCGATTCAAGCTCCCCCTTCGATCGGGCCACAGCCATCACGCGCGCGCCGCGCTGCGCCAGCAATTCCGCGGTGGCGCGGCCGATACCGCGCCCGGCACCCGTGACCAGGGCCACCCTGTCTTTCACTCCCGTCATGTCCCGCTCCTCTCAGTAACCCCGGTCGAAATCGACCCGGTGCGCCAGTTCCTCGCCCTGCAGAAACCGGCGGTAATTTTCAATGAAGATGTCCGCAATGTCCCGCGGCCGGCTCCTGGCCGCGACGTGAGCCGTCACCAACACACCCGGCGCATGCCAGAAGGGATGATCGGCCGGCAGCGGTTCCTCGCGAAACACGTCGAGCACCGCGCCGGAGAGCCGGCCCTCCGCCAGCGCGGCGAGCAGGGCGGAATCATCGATCACGCTGCCGCGGCCAACGTTCAGCAGGTAACAGCCGCGTTTCACCGCGCGAAAGGCCGCCTCGTCGAGCAGGTTCCCGGTGGCTGTCGTTTCCGGCAGCGTACAGACAAGGTAATCCGCCTCGCCCAGGAAAGCACCCAGTTCGTTCACGGTGAAGACACGCTGAAAACCCGACGCCGGATTCCCGCTGCGGCTGAGGCCGATTACCCGCAGCCCAAACGGCGCGGCGGTGCCGGCGAGGTGCTGCCCGATGGATCCGGTGCCCATGATGGCCAGTGTTTTTCCGCCCAGGCCCTCGCCCGGCTGCGGCCACCATTTCTTCTCGGCCTGGCAGCCCAGGCGTTCCAGCAGCTTCAGTTCATGCGCCAGCAGGTAGGCGATGACGTATTCGGAGATTTGCGGGCCGAATACGCCCTTGACGCCGGTCAGCCGGTAATCCCGCCGGCCCAGCTTCAACAGGGGCGTGACCCCTGCCCAGGTGGACTGCACCCAGTCCACCGGACGCCCGTTTTCAAGGTAGGCGGCCACCAGGCCGGGGGCACCCAGGATGACCGGAAACCGGCCCTCGAGGGCCTGCGCCTCGTTCGCGGACTCGGCGGCGAGCAACTCGACACCCTGCGCTTCCAGCTTCGACAAGGCATTGATATAGGCAGCGGAATCCGGTGTCAGCACCAGCACGGGCGGCGGATGGCGCAGGGCCACCCGGCTTGTATCGTTGTCGCTTTTGCTCGTCATTGCCACCCGCTGCGTGCCGTTTAACCTTCACTGCCAGTATAAGTTTTTCCACTGTCCGCTACAGGCACAAGGCGTATTCGCAGGCCCGGTTTGATAACGCGGCAAGATACAACGCGAGCTGTCAGCCAGTGACATTCTAGGACGGTCCGCATTTATCCTTTTCAAATCACAGTGATTCTATCTGACTGTTAATCAAGACTTTTTATCGTTCTGAACAATGTGGCGCGAATAATGCATTGATTAACTGAGCCAACAGAAAACCAGACATTGCAGGATGCCGCCATGATTGAGTTCAAAACCTCCAGGGGTGTTTCCCTGGTCGAAACGATAATTTTTCTCGCCCTGCTGGTCATCCTGGCCTCGACGGCCATACCGCGCTTTGAAAAGCACGGCGTGCGTGAACGGGTCCAGGCAGCCCTTGAACAGGCGTCAGCCGCGCGCCACGTCCTGACGCAGACCTGCCGGTCCAATCCCGAAGCCATGATTCGCGGCATCGAAGAGGCGGGTTACATTCCGCCAACGGCGAGGAACAAGAAAGGCCTGGAAGCCGACATGGACCTGTTCGCAGACTGCGAAAACGGCAACCTCACGGTCGTCGTCTGGACGAGTAACGCGGGCGACGCGTCCGACCCGGTCATCGAATGGCGCGGAAGACTCGCCCGTCATGCCGGCGATGACGGTTTCGGATCACAGCCTCGCTGGGACTGCCGACTCCTGTCAGGAAAGTTCGCGGACGTTCCCGCGGAATGCCGTAAATACCATCGGGGAAGCTAGGCAGCTCAAAGCCAGCGGTGACCGCCCACGCTGATGTATCCATGGTTGCCAACCGGCACACCCACGCTCATCCCGACACCGACGTTGCCCTGGCAGCCAGCCAGGGTCAGGCTGCTCAGCACGAGCAGCGTGACGAGTATCCACCGAGTGAGTTTTTTCATCTGATTGCTCCTTTACTCGTCCCATTGCCTCAGGGCCAGCACGGCGCCGCCCGGATCCACGACCACCGCGAACCGGCCGTCTCTTAGCTGAGAAGCCGGGGCCAGCAATACCCGCGCACCGGACTGCTCGGCCTGGCGGGTCGCGGCGGCAACATCGCCCACACCGAAATGCGTCAACCACAGGGGCTGCAATTCTTCGGCCGGGCGGGGCATGACGCCTGCCCGATCGAGTCCCTGCGATCGCAATACGCGGTAGACACCGCCCTCTCGCTGTTTTTCGTCGATATCGAGCCCCGCCAACGTCGCATAGAATTCGGACGCCGCCACGTCATCGGCCGCCAGCAGTTCATTCCAGACCACGACTCCGACGATCGGTGTCAGGCTGTCCAGCGGATCGCCCAGCCTGCTGCGAAGCAGGCCGACCACCGCACCTTCCGGGTCCCGTATGGCCGCGGCGCGGCCGACGCCCGGCAGGTCGAGCGGCCCGACGACGGCATTACCCCCGCTTGCTCCATTGAATTGCACCGCGTCGTCTACGTTCGCGACCGACAGGTAGCCGAGCCACCTGGAATATTCCACGCCCTCGGGATCCTCCAGTTCGACAATGCCGCCCACGAAGCGGTCGCCCGAGCGTATCAGGGTGTATTCACCGCCCCCGGGGTGGGTCGTTTCTTCGAACGACCAGCCCATCAAGGCGCCATAGAATGCCTTCGCCTGCCGCGCATCGTCCGTGATCAGGTCGTGCCAGACGAATTTTCCGGTCAGTGGTTCTGCGGATAACGGCAGATCTGCGATGCGGTCGCCCGACGGCGTGGTGCAGGCGGCTGCGGCTGTCAGCAGCAGTGCCGCGAGCGCCGCGGTCCTTACCCGGTGAGTGCCTGGCATGACTTCTCCTCGACTTCGCTCAGGAATGAGCGGGATCAGGATATTCTGCCATGAATATGCAAAAAAGATCAGGCGCCGCGCGAGGGCGCGACGCCTGTTCTTTAATAGCCGGCACCAAGTACGAGGCACCGAATGCCGACTGCGAGGAGACCTTTCAAAAGCGGATTACGGCCTCTTTTGAATTCAAAACATAGTTTAACGTCAGCGCATTAGTCCTGACTGAAACACCTTTTTAGCCACCGCTAAGCGACACGCGCGCAGCGAAGCGAACACCGGCATTTCGAGACGCTGGCAGGATTCACCACCCGGGGGCCGATTTCACCATTTTTTT
>JASFSI010000147.1:0-5268 GCA_050114495.1 Lysobacterales bacterium
AACCCGCGAGGGCAAGAACTTCCTGGTGCTGAACGGCATCCAGACCCAATCGGCGCCCACCCACGTCGCGCTGGAACACTTCGCCGAACTCGATGGTTTGCATGTCGACGTGCTGCGCATCAGCCCTCAGGCCGAACACACGATGGATGTACTCGCGCTGTTCGACGCGGCGCGCCAAGGCGGCGATCCCGCGGCGCTGGGCCGTGAATTGCTCAAACTGCTGCCGGGTGAAGCCTGCAACGGCTACCTCGTGGCTGCAGCCGGAATGGACCATGAGCATCCGCACGCTGCTTGACCACCACCAGCGCCAGGTCAGCCGCAAGGCCTGGACCGACCTGGGCAGTTTTGCGCGATCGCTGCGGGAGGCGGGCGAACTGAAAACCGTCGACGAGGTGATCTCGCCCCGGCTCGAAATCACCGGGCTTTGTCACCACAGCCTGGTGAACGGCGGGCCCGCGCTGGAATTCACGCGGGTCGAGGGCCACGACATGCCGGTTATCGGCAACCTGTTCGGCAGCGAGCGGCGCGTTCTGGCGGCCCTGGAACTGGAAAAACGGGAACAGCTGAGGGAGCTCGGCGCCCAGTTCGCTTTCCTGAAAAGCCCCGGCATGCCCTCGAACCTCGGCGAGGCCATCGACGCGGCGCCCGGCTTCGCCCGCCTCGCACACGTGACGCCGGTGCACAAGAAAGACGCCCCCTGGCAGGCCAACGTGGTCGAAGGCCCCGACGTGGACCTGGAGCAACTTCCGATCAGCACCTGCTGGCCGGAAGACGCCGGACCGCTGATCACCTGGGGCATGGTCGTAACGAAAGGGCCCGCCCAGCCGCGGGTCAACCTCGCGATCTACCGGCTTCAGCTGATCGGGCGCAACAAGCTGATCATGCGCTGGCTCGCGCACCGCGGCGGCGCCCAGGACTACCGCGCCTTCCGGCAACAGGATCCGAAAAAGCCCTACCCGGTCGCCGTGGTGATTGGCGCCGATCCTGCCACCCTGCTCGCCGCTGTAACGCCGGTGCCGGACACGCTGTCCGAGTACCAGTTCGCCGGGCTGCTGCGCGGCCGCCGCAGCCGGGTCGTGGACACCGCCCTGACCGGCCTGCCCGTGCCTCGAGGCGCCGAAATCGTGCTCGAAGGCCACATTCACCCGAACGAAACCGCCGTCGAGGGGCCGTTCGCGGACCACACCGGCTACTACAACGCCCAGGCTGAATTTCCCGTGTTCACGGTGGAACGCATCAGCCAGCGCGACGACGCGCGTTACCTGACCACCTGGCTGGGCAAACCCGGCGAGGACGAACCCTCGGTGATGGCCTCGGCGCTGAACGAGATGTTCATTCCCCTGCTGCAGGAACAGTTCCCGGAGATCACGGATTTTTACCTCCCTCCGGAGGCCTGTTCCTACCGCGTGGCCGTCGTCAGCATTCGCAAGCAGTACCCGGGACACGCGCGGCGCGTGATGTTCGGCATCTGGTCCTGGCTGCGCCAGTTCACCTACACCAAGACCGTCATCGTGGTGGACGACGATATCGACGCACGCGACTGGAAAGACGTGATCTGGGCGATCTCGACACGCGCCGACCCGGTACGCGACACGCTGCTGGTCGAAGACACGCCCATCGACTACCTCGACTTCGCCAGTCCGAAACCCGGCCTGGGCGGCAAGATGGGCATCGACGCCACCCACAAGATCTTTCCGGAAACCCGTCGCGACTGGGGCCGGCCCGTGACCCTGGACGACGCCACGAGGCGGCGGGTGGACGAACTCGCACGCCTGGCCGGTCTGTAAACTTGCCGGCTCGGTCCCGTTTCTGATTCAGGTCATTGTTCGCATGATTTCGTCCGGATAGAGTCCGCTGGTACCCGAAAAAGATGCGGCAAAAACGCCTTATCCAAGGATTTTGAAATGGACGAATTCACCCAGTCGAGCGCCTGCACTGCAACCGCCGAAGACTTCACCGTAACCGCACCACCCGAAACGAAAAAAAAGGCGGCAGCCGAACCCGAGATACCGGATTACCTGCAGGATACCTACTACTGGGCCTACATCAGCCCGCGCAACGTTCCGCTGCTCGACCGCGAAATCGTGGTCCGCACCATTCTCTGGCAGCAGCACAACAAGCTCCAGCGCCTGGCTTTTTCCGAGATCGAACCCGGCCAGAGCGTGATGCAGCCCGCCTCGGTGTACGGCAGTTTTGGCCCCAACCTCGCCAGGCACGTCGGCCCCGAGGGCAGCGTCGATATCCTTGACGTCGCGAAGATCCAGTTCAAGAGCGCCACGCGCAAACTGGAACCCTACCCCTGGGCGCAGGCGCACCACGCCAACTGCGTCGAATGGGAGAAAGCGCCCTACGACGTGATCGTGGTCTACTTTCTGCTCCACGAGGTACCGGAGGACGTCAAGCACCAGGTCGTCAACCACATGATGGAAAAAGTCGAAGTGGGCGGCAAAGTCGTGTTCGTCGACTACGCCAAGCCGAAATGGTGGCACCCTCTGAAGCTCATTACCAGCATCGTGTTCGATACGCTGGAACCGTTCGCAAAGGGCCTGTGGCGCAACGAAATCCGCGATTACGCCCGCGAAGCGCAACGCTTCGAATGGCGACGCGAAACGATCTTCGGCGAACTGTTCCAGAAAGTCGTCGCCACTCGCAGATTCTGAGCCGGCAGCCGGGTTCGGGGATTTCCCGTTGCCCGGCAGGCTTTCAGCCTGCCAGGAATTTTACCCGGGCCCCATCCGCGAAAACGCGCGGTGGGTGAAATTCATCGTGTGATCATGCAAGATGTCAGGCCACCCCATTTCCATAACAGCATTCGAAAGAGACCGGAGAGAACATGAGCAATCCGCAATCCGAAAATCGGCCCATTCCGCAGGAAGCCTTTGACTGGTACGACGAATACGCACACGGCCTGATCGACCGGCGCACTTTCCTGTCCCGGCTTTCCGGCCTGGCCGCCGTCGGCTTCAGCATGAGCGCGCTGACCGCGGCGCTGATGCCGGATTATGCGAAAGCCGAGCAGGTATCCTTCAACGACTCCGACATTCGTGCGACTTACGTCACTTTTCCTTCACCGGAAGGCCACGGTGAAGGTCGCGGTTACCTGGTGACCCCCGCCGGTCTCGAGGGCACCGCGCCGGCCGTCCTGGTCGTGCACGAAAACCGGGGGCTCAATCCCTACATCAAGGACGTGGCGCGCCGCCTCGCCAAGGCCGGTTACGTCGCTTTTGCACCGGATGCGCTTTATCCCGCGGGCGGCTATCCCGGCAACGACGACGACGGCCGCGCCATGCAGCGTGAACTGGACCGGACGAAGATCGAAAACGACTTCATCGCGGCGGCAAAATTCCTCAAAAAACATCCTTCGAGCAATGGCAGGCTGGGTGCAGTCGGTTTCTGCTTCGGCGGCTACATCGTCAATCTGCTCGCCGCTGTCATTCCGGAAGAACTGAACGCCGGAGTGCCCTTTTACGGCACGCCGGCTGCGGAAGAATTGCGCGGCAAGGTCAAGGGTCCGCTGATGATCCAGTTCGCGGAACTCGACCAGCGCGTGAACGCGACCTGGCCGGACTACGAAAAAGCACTGATGGCCAATGACGCGGAATACGTGGCCTATTTCTACCCGGGCACCAACCACGGTTTCCACAACGATTCGACCGGGCGCTACGACCCTGAAGCGGCGGAACTGGCCTGGACCCGCACGCTGGAGTTTTTCGCGCAACAGCTGTGACATCCGCTGAAGAACGATGAACGACACCAAAAAAGAGACATCGGCCTACAACGACCCCGGCTGCGCCTACTGCCCGCCGGAAGTGCGGGTCTGCCGCGAGGGCGAAGGCGACGATCGCCGGCCGGGCTTCTGCCCCTCGAAGATCATGCCGGAGGAATGCGAAGCCGCGCTGGCCCGCTACGACGACCCGGAACTGCAAAGAATCGCCCAGGTTTCGGCCCGTGTCGAGGCCGAGGGCTACTGTCGCTGGACCCGCGTCGAAGAAACCGTGCAGTTCGCGAAAAAGATGGGTTTCACGCGCATCGGAATCGCCATGTGCATCAGCTTTATCGACCTGGCCCGGATCCTGTCTCAGGTGCTCGAGAGCCACGGCTTCGAAGTGGTTTCGGTCTGCTGCAAGCACGGCGGCATCGCCAAGGAGGAACTGGGCCTGGAGGACAAGGAAAAAGTGCGACCCGGTGGCCACGAGTCCATCTGCAACCCGGTTTCGCAGGCGCATCTGCTGAACGAGCGGGACTGCGAACTCAATATCGTGATGGGCCTGTGCGTTGGGCACGATAGCCTTTTTTACCGGCATTCGAAGGGACTGGTAACCACGCTCGTGGCCAAGGACCGCGTGCTGGCGCACAACCCGGTGGGCGCGCTACAACTCGCCGACTCCTACTTTTCACGCATCTGGGGCCCGGACCGGCCGCAAAAACCGTCAAAACGGCCCCGAAAAAGCAAAAAAGGCTGAATACGCGGCTTTTCAGCGCAAGCCGAAACACCCTGCTGCCCGCAATCGGATAAAATGCCGCTTTCGCCCAGTCTCAGGCAACCGGAATCCATGCTCGATATCGAACGACAACTCAAAGAAGCCGAGGAAAAAGAAAACCGTTTCCTCGCCATCGACCTGCTGACTCAATACATCGCGGAACACCCGGACCAACCGGAATACCGATACCAACTGGCGGTCAAGCATTTCCAGACCGGCGACCCGGTCCGGGCCGAGGAACTGCTGCGCGGCTGTATCGAAGACGGTTTCGAAGATCCGAGGCTGCAGCTCAATCTCGGGCACGCCCTCAAGGCCCAGGTACGCACGGATGAGGCAGCCGAAGCCTACCGCAAGATCGCCATGGGCTTTGACGATAAGATCGCGTCGGCCGGCTGGTGGAGCCTGGCCGACCTCAAGAACTACCGCTTCACTGAACAGGAGCTGGTTCTTCTGCAGGGACGCACGCAGATCACGGAATCCGCCCCGGGTTATCGAGGCCTGATGTTGTTCGCGCTGGCGGCCGCTTACGAGCAGCAGGGTCGTTACGAAGATGCCTTCATGGCCATGAGCGAGGCCAACCTGATCATGTCCGAGTACCGCCCGTTCCGCGCCGAGCAGTACTTCGAACTCGTTCAGTCCATGCTACGGGAAGTCACCGAACCGTCTCCACCGGGCCAGGCCTCGGACGCGACGCCGGTGTTCGTGGTCGGCATGCCGCGGTCCGGCACGACGCTGGTCGAGCAAATCCTGGCCTGCCATTCGAAAGTCGAACCCACGGACGAGATGC
>JASFSI010000148.1:0-5258 GCA_050114495.1 Lysobacterales bacterium
TACTCACCTCTCGCGGCACGCTCGAGACATCCCTGTGCGCTACTCGGCTGTTCCCGACAGCCGAGTGCCTCTCGAGGGGGTCAAGGCACCGGCAGCCCTGAAGCGAATCGTCCCTTGCTGGGCTGGCTCTGGCATGGTTTCACGGGATTTAGAAGCGCCGAGCATTGAACTCGCATAGGGGACGATTGGCCCGGATGGCCAATCGAGCCCTGAAGGTATCAGGGATGTACCTCCAGGGCGGCCCCGTTTGCGAGTGGAATGCGAGGAGAGTCCCGAAGGGACCGCTGACCATGAGCGTGAAATCAGGCCAGAGTCAGTCCGATGTGGATACGGGCAACGCCGGGCCGTTTCCTACAGCCTGAAGTCGACCAGGCAAACCCGCTCCTTCGGAAAGTGTGACCACAACTCCGCCATGCTGATTCGCTCGACCGGGTGCACGAGATTGGGCGCCAAGTCGGCCAGCGGTTTCAGTACATGGGGAAAAACGAGGATTTCATCACGCGGGATCTCCAGGCGCGGAGATTTCAACCACAGGTCGCCGTAAAGCAGGATATCGATATCCAGCGTTCGGCTGGACCATTTCGCTGCGCTGCGGTCGCGCCCGTGGGCGTCTTCCACGCCGTGCAGGAAATCGACGAGTTCCAGGGGCGTCATCGTGGTCTGGACGGCGGCAACCAGGTTGATGAAGTCATCGCCTTTGAAGCCCACCGGCGCGCATCGGTAGGCCGGCGAAAGGGACAGGGCTCCAAAGGATTGCCGCAGGGTTTGGATAGCCGAGCGGACATTGTTCCCGGCGTCGATGTTGCTGCCGATACCCAGGTAGGCTGTTTGGGTGCTCATGCCGGCTTGCTGCGTTCGATGATCACGCCGACGGAACTGGATCCGCGCACCGCGCCGGGTTTGCCCAGTTTCAACCTCAGGCGTTCGACCGGGAATTCGTTCAGCACGATCTCGGCACAGCGCTCGGCCAGGGTCTCGACCAGCTGGAATTCAGCCTGTTCGACGAAACGGATCAGGCGCTTGGCGACGGCCTTGTAGTCCAGGGCATCGTCGATACGGTCGGTGGCCGCGGGTTTCGAGACATCGTAGTACATCTCCAGGTCGATACTGACGGCCTGCCTGATTTCCCGTTCCCAGTCGAAAATCCCGATGACGGTCTCGATGGTCAGGTTTTCGATAAATACGCGGTCCATCAGTTTTCCAGTCGCATGGGGTCGAGTTCTCTCATCGGCCAGCGCGGCTTCGCCCGGATCACCTCGGTTTCGACCTGGCCGGCCTTGAGCCGGAAGTATCCGGCCAGCGCGATCATGGCGCCGTTGTCGGTACAGAACTCGATACGCGGGTAGGCGACGTTCCAGCCCTGTTTTTTTCCGGCCTTCGCCAACGACTCCCGCAGCATGCGGTTGGCCCCCACGCCGCCGGCGATGACCAGTTGCTTGCAGCGGGTTTGCTGCATCGCGCGCCGGCACTTGATGACCATCGTGTCCACGACGGCTTTCTGGAACCCGGCGGCGATATCCGCCACGGCGTTCGGCTCGTCGTGATGCTGCCGGTAAAGGTTCCGCGTGTGGGTTTTCAGGCCGCTGAAACTGAACTCGAGTCCGGGCCGGTCGGTCATCGGGCGCGGAAAACGGTATTTGTCCGCATCACCGCTTTCGGCTGCCCGGGCCACGGCGGGGCCGCCGGGGTATCCCAGCCCAAGCAGCTTGGCGGTCTTGTCGAATGCCTCGCCGGCCGCATCGTCCAGGGTTTCGCCGAGTACTTCGTAGGAGCCGATTCCGGCCACCTCGATCAGCATGCTGTGCCCGCCGGACACCAGCAGAGCGACGAACGGAAACTTCGGCGGATGTTCCTCGAGCATCGGCGCCAGCAGATGGCCTTCCATGTGATGAACGGCGACGGCTGGAACGCCCAGCGAGCTGGCCAGCGCGCGGCCGGTGGAAGCGCCCACGAGCAACGCGCCCACCAGGCCGGGACCGGCGGTGTAGGCGACCGCGTCGATATCGCTGCGTTCGCAGCCGGCGCGCGCCATGCAGTCCTCCAGCAGGGGGATCAGCTTGCGCACATGGTCACGCGAGGCGATCTCCGGCACGACGCCGCCATACTCGGCATGCACCTCGGCCTGTGAATACAGCGCGTGGGCCAGCAGGCCGCGTTCGCCGTCGTAAATCGCGACACCTGTCTCGTCGCAGGAGGTTTCAATGCCCAGTATCCGCATGTCTCCTTTATAGGTGCGCCCGCGCGGAATCGCAATGCTTGCGGTGCGATCAGGCTGTGCTATCGTTTCGGCGTTGTCAGCGGAGTCGGCTTTGTGGCACGGAAAATCGGTGTAGCAGCATCAGGTAGTGCAGAAGTGACGCAAACGGCGGTGGATATTCTCGAAGCCGGCGGAAACGCGTTCGATGCGGCGCTGGGCGCGCTGTGCACGGCGGCCATCGCGGAACCCTTGCTGGCCAGTCTCGGCGGCGGTGGATTCCTGGTCGCGCTGCCGAATGAAGAGCGGCCCCGCGTTTACGATTTTTTCTGCCAGACCCCGGCTGTTTGCCGGCCATCCGGCGACATCGACTTTTTCCCGATCCTCGCGGATTTCGGCGCCGCCCACCAGGAGTTTCACGTCGGTCTCGGCGCGGGCGCGGTGCCCGGCGTGGTAGCGGGTATCTTTGAAGCCCACGCCGACCTGGGCCGCATGCCGATTGCCGAAATCATGCAGCCTGCTGCATCGCTGGCCCGGTCGGGCGTGCTCGTGGATGCATTCCACGACTACATCATCCGCATTCTGAAGGCCATCATCACCGCGACTCCCGAGGCCTTTGGGCTTTACGAGTCGCCGGGTTCGCCGGGCGAACTGATCTCCGCGGGCGAGCTTTTGCGCAATCCAAAAGCGGCGGACGCGCTGGATGCACTGGCGGTGGAGGGGCCGGACCTGTTTTATCGCGGGGAGTGGGCCGAGCGCCTGGCGGCCGATTGCGCGGAAAAAGGCGGGCACATCAGCCGCGAAGACATGTCGTCCTACCGGGTCGTGCGCCGGGAACCGGTTATTTTCAGATACCGGGACGTGAAAATCGCGATCAATCCGCCGCCCTCGCCGGGCGGTTGCCTGGTTGCTTTCGCGCTCGGCGTGCTTTCCGACTGGAACTGCAGCGGCCGTGACTGGGGCGGGCCGGAGCACATGATGAACCTGCTCCGGGCCATGCGTGCGGCCAGCGTCGCCCGGCACGATTTTTCGATGGAGGGCGGCCTCGATTCCGAGGTCATGGGGCGCTTGCTGAGCGAGGAAACCATCCAGGAGTGGCAGCAGTCGATCCGGCTGCATTCCCTTTTCAGTCGCGGCACGACGCACATCAGCGTGGCCGACGCCGATGGCAACATGGCCAGCCTGACGGCCTCGAATGGCGAGGGTTGCGCCTATGTGCTGCCCGACACCGGCATCATGCTCAACAATATGCTCGGCGAGGAGGACCTGCACCCGGCCGGCTTCAATCGCTGGAAACCGGGCGTGCGCCTCGCTTCGATGATGTCACCGACCGTCGTCGAGAAACCGGACGGCACGCGCTTCGCGCTCGGTTCGGGAGGGTCCAACCGGATTCGCAGCGCGGTGACGCAGGTCCTGGTCAACCTGCTCGATTTCGGCATGGCTTCGGCCGATGCCGTGGCCGCGCCGCGCATTCACCTGGAAGGCGGTTTGCTCAGCGTTGAACCGGGCCTGCCGGGCGAATCGGTTCAGGCGCTGGACTCCACGGCGCCGTCGAGCCATCACTGGCCGGAACGCAACCTGTTTTTCGGCGGGGTGCACACGGTGTCGGTCGCCCCGGGCGGCGTGTTCGAGGGCGCCGGCGATCCGCGGCGCGGTGGCGCGTCCGGATTTGCGTATCGGTCTGCCTGAACAAAACCGCTGTTGCAGGAATTGCGCAGGCCGATAAATTCGGGGTAAAATAGGCGGCTTCCATAATCAAAGCTGCTGATGAGCGGCGTAATTGAAGAGTGATTTTTGATGCCGAGTGTAAAAGTTCGCGAAAACGAGCCTTTTGAGTACGCGCTGCGCCGCTTCAAGCGGTCCTGCGAGAAAGCCGGTGTGCTTGCCGAAACGCGCCGCCGTGAGTACTACGAAAAGCCGACCCAGGAGCGCAAGCGCAAGGCCGCCGCGGCCGTGAAGCGCAACATGCGCCGCCTGTCGCGGGAAGCTGTTCGCCGCACCCGCCTTTACTGAGGTTTTGCCGGGGACCTGATGTCCTTAAAGGCCCGCATCCAGGAAGACGTCAAGAACGCCATGCGCGCGCAAGAGCGCCGGCGCCTGGCGACTTTGCGCCTGGTTTCGGCCGCCATCAAGCAGAAAGAAGTGGATGAACGGTTAGAGCTTGACGATAGCCGGGTGCTCGCCGTTCTGGAAAAAATGGTCAAGCAGCGTCGCGAGTCCCTGGAGCAGTACCAAAAAGCCAACCGCAGCGACCTGGCCGACCAGGAACAGTACGAGCTCGACATCATTCAGGCGTATCTTCCGGAGCCTCTCGGCGAAGACGAATTGGCGCGGATCATTGCGGAAACCATCAATGAACTCGGGGCCGGCAGCATTCGCGACATGGGCCCCGTCATGAATGCCTTGCGCGACAAGGTCCAGGGCCGGGCGGACATGAAAGCCGTCAGCCAGGCTGTCAAGAACCAGCTCATGGCGTAAGTGCCCGGTGGGCGGCCTGATTCCCGAATCCTTCATCGCCGAACTGCTCGGCAGGATCGACATAGTGGATGTTATCGAGCGGCGCGTACCGCTCAAGAGAGCCGGCCGCGAGTTCCAGGCCTGCTGCCCCTTCCACGACGAAAAAACACCTTCCTTCACGGTCAGCCCGCAAAAGCAGTTTTACCATTGTTTCGGCTGCGGGGCCCACGGTTCCGCGATCGGTTTCCTGATGAATTTCGAAGGCCTGGAGTTTGTCGACGCCGTCGAAGAACTGGCGCGACAGGCTGGCCTCGAGGTGCCGCGTGAGGCATCCAGCCGGCCGCGCCCTTCCGAATCGCTTTACGATGTGCTCGACAAGGCTGCCCGCTTTTACCAGCAGCAGCTCAAGCCGAGCCGGGAAGCCGTCGATTACCTCAAGCGGCGGGGTTTGTCCGGCGAGATCGCCCAGGAATTCGGTATTGGTTATGCCCCGCAGGGCTGGGACAGCCTGCTGAAAAAGTTCGGCGGCGATGAAAAGCAGCTTGCCCACCTGAGAGCGGCCGGGCTGCTCAGCCAGGGCAAGAGCGGTGAATACGACCGTTTTCGT
>JASFSI010000149.1:0-5250 GCA_050114495.1 Lysobacterales bacterium
TGCAAAATTGGCCGAGGCCGCCCTTGATTCCTCATTGAATGCATTCCTTCACGCCGCGCAGAATGGCGATGTCAACCAGGCCCGCAACCTGCACGACATGCTGGAAAAAATGCTCACCGAAAAGGAATCGGACGAGGGCCGGTACTGGTTGACCGATCATGCCCGCTCACTGCTGGCCCAGATGCACGGTCAGTTGAGCCACTGCGAAGAAACCGGCAGTGCGCTCAGCGAGCACGTGCTCGATGCGGTCCGTCTTCGGCCGCGCCCCGACCGCTGGCAGGATACCTGCAAATTTGTGCACGACCTGCGCATCGCACTGGCGGTGACACATGAGTTGTGCGAGCAAAACAAAGAAGGCTGTGATCACGACCTGGACATGGCTGCGGGCAAGGTCGCCGACGGGGGTGAGTATGCGCTCGATGCGGGCCAGATCAAGGATATCTACGAGCAGATCGCGGCGACCGTGGGCGGCTTCAAAGAAATGACCGACTGCGCCAAGGAGCGCCGGTAACCGGCGAACACCATAGAGCGATCGTCAAGCGGGGGCTGAATCGTTTCCTCTGGCTTGTATCCTTCCAGCCATTGGAAATGGGCCTGCTTCGAGCTTGCCCTTGTCACGAAGAGCTCGCAGCGCGGGGGTCCCCGCTATCGTTACCGAGACGGCCTGTTCGAAACTGATATTGGCCGGTTTGTGCACGACTGCCCGTTCCGCATTGACGGTGACGTATTCCGCGAACGCTCCTGTTGCAGCGCCGAGCAACGGTACCTGAAGTCATTGACCATCAATTCGTCCTGGAAATGCAGAGCCGGCCGCCTTCGATAAAGACCTTCAAAGATGACCCGGCTCGGTGTTTCTTTAGCGGACACGGCACAAGCCGCCCGTTGAACGGGGCGGTCTTGTTGTTGCTGCCTCCGTGAAAAGAAAGCCCTTGGAATCAAACTGATTTTCTCGGGTGAAGGGGGCTGCCGGTCCATTGTGGGATTTCCAACAATTCCTGGTGTAGACTTGCTTCGTTTCATAAACGCCGTCTCGTCGCGGAGAGTGACAAGCAATGACCCTGCGCCCCATCCTGATCGCGTTCCTTGCGATGACTTTTGCTCTGGTTTCAGAGAAATCCATTTCGGCTGAAATTCCTGAAGCCAATCCTGACAAAGGTCTTGTCGTCTTTTATCGGGTGAAGAACTTCAAAGGCGGTGCGGTTCGATTCAATGTGCAGGGCAGCGACGGAGTGATTGGAACCCTGACAAACGGCAGCGTTTTGCATACGTACCTCGAACCGGGTCAACACACGTTCTGGTCTCAGGTGATTTCTCAAGATTCCATAACCCTGACCGTGGAAGCAGGCAAGATTTACTACGTCAAAGGTGAAACGCAACTGGGTATCTATGCAGGGCGACCCAAATTCACCCAGGTTTCAGAAAGCAATGCGCAGAAAGACCTGGCTAAAATGTGACAGCGAGTTCCATTTCTGGCCAAAACCCGACCGCGGACCTTCCTCGTCGCAGCGGGGCAATGACCCTCATGACAGTCTTTTCCGGAATCCGTTGTGCCCGAATCATCCCCGGGGTAAGTTACGCCCGTGCCTGAGACGAGCACATCATGCGGTTCCCGGTGCGTGCCGTCTCAAATGATGTTGGGTTCACGTCGACTGATGGTTAACTCGGGATTACAGTTCTTGAGACGGCTACTCGTTTTGCTTGTGCTGGCCAGTTTGAGCACGAACCTGTTCAGCCAGGAACTGCAGCCCCGTCGTTGGGCCATGCTTCCCAGCGGTATCAATTTTGTCGGCATCGGGACGGGCTGGGCTTTTGGCAACATCAATTTCGACCCGGCATTGCTGATCGAAGACGCCGAGGTCGACCTCGGCGGCGTGGCGGGCAGCTATGTCCGAACCTTCGGTCTTTTCGAAAGACAGGCCCGTATCGACATGGTCGTAAACTACGCCAACGGCTACTGGCGCGGTCTGCTCGACGGCGAACCGGCATCGGTTCGCCGCAGTGGCTTTGGAGATGCGCAACTGCGTTTTTCCTACAATTTCTTCGGTGCATCAGAACTCGACCTGAGAGAATTTCGCCAGTACATGGCTGAAAATCCCGTCAACACAACGGCCGGATTCGGTGTCTCCGTTACCTTGCCGACGGGCGAATACAGCGACGATCGACTGATTAACCTGGGCAACAATCGCTGGGTGATCCGTCCGGAGATCGGATTGCTGCACCAGAGGAACAAGTGGCAGTTCGAATTCACCGGTTCCGTTTTCATTTTTGGCGACAACGATGAGTTCTGGAAGGGTACGGTTCGCAAGCAGAGCCCCCTGTGGTTCACCCAGGGACACGCGATCTACACCTTTCGGGACGGGTTATGGGCCGGACTGTCCGGGGGCTTCGCGTGGGGCGGTCGCTCAGAAATAAGCGCTGTCCGCAAAGACGACGATAGCCGCATTCGCTATTGGAAGGTGACCCTGGGTGTGCCGATCAACGCTCGCCAGGGATTGATTTTCGCCTTCGCCTCGGGCCGAAGCAATACGCTGTTCGACTCGGACCTGGATGCACTCTCGGTCGGCTGGAGCCTGATGTTCTGAAGTTGGACGCTCCCTGCAACGGGCGGCTTTTTTATTTGATTTCAGAAATACGCTGACAAGCGGAACCAGGCTGGTTTGTCCGCTGTTACTGCTACCAACCCGATGGCCGTGGATATGGGAGGGTGACTCCGGTAATCTCAAGAAATCAGTCCCAAGCAAGGAAAATGTCCATGTTAATTCGAATTCGCCGTCGCGTTGCTCTCGTCGTCTTCACGATAATGTTGACAGGATGCACCACGCTTGATCCCTATACACGCGAAGAAAAGACCAGCAACGCTACAAAAGGTGCGGCTATCGGTGCTGCGGCGGGCATAGCCGTGGGACTTATCAGCGGCGACAGCGCCAGCGAACGCAGGAAACGGGCCCTGATTTTGGGTGGTGCGGGCGCCCTCAGCGGGGCCGGTGTCGGTTACTACATGGACCAGCAGGAAATGAGACTGCGTCAGGAGTTGGAAGGTACAGGTGTCAGTGTCACACGCGACGGTGACAGCATCACGCTCAATATGCCCGGAAACATTACATTTGCGGTAGATAGTGCCGACATTAATGCGAGTTTTTACGAGATTCTGGATTCAGTCGCTTTGGTACTTAAGGAATTCGAAAAGTCGCTGGTCGAAGTTGCTGGTCACACCGACAGCACAGGGAGCGATCAATACAACCAGGAATTGTCTGAGCGCCGTGCAGCCAGTGTGGCCAGGTACTTGACCTCTCGTGACGTCACAAACGAACGGCTTATGGTAATCGGAGGAGGGGAGAAATACCCTGTTGCTTCGAACGATACGCCCGCCGGTCGTCAACTGAACCGGCGTGTAGAACTTACTATTGTCCCGCTAACGCAACAATAAAGAGTCGCGCGTGTCGAACCCGCTCGGAATCTGAGAAGTTCTGTCGAATGCTGAGATTGATGGCCTCTACCGACCCTTTGCGGTACGCAATACGTTTCGACAGCCAGGTTCTTTTATCGGCCTGAGGCAGTCCATCGGCAGGCAAAAATGATTCGTTCTTACTTAGCTGACGGACAGCTTTTTCAAATTCAGCAGGCTTGATTTTTTCAGCAATGAACGACGTTCTGCAGCGAGCTTGCCGCTTCGGCACGTTCACACTCTCCTCACGCGCGCTACACTATCTTTTGAATATGGGATTCAGGGTCGTGAAACGATTGAAGACAAGTTGGTGCTTGACGATGCTTTTGCTGTTGACGGCAGCGCCGGTCTCGGGCCAGATGCAGGTGCGCGTCGAGCTTGTGCGACTGGCACCTATCGTCGACCGGCTGCCCCTGTCCGGTTCGGTCATCTCGCCGCGGCATGCCGACGTCGCGCCGCAGGAGAGCGGGCTGGTGCGTCGCATGGCCGTCGACGTTGGCGATATCGTCGCCGAGGGCGACGTGCTGCTGGAGTTGGACGACGAACTTCTGCGGCTCGAACTGCTGCGGTTGCAGGCGGCCCACGCAGAGGCCCGGCTTGTGTACGAGGACACGCGGCGCCTGGCTGACGAGGGCCGCCGACTGGTCGGCGAGCGCAATATCTCGCGCTCAGAGTATGAATCACGGCTGGCTAACGAGGCCGTGGCGGAGCAGAGGCACCAGCAGCTCTCGGCCGAGGTCGAGATGCAGCAGACCCGGGTCCGGCGCGCCACCCTGCGCGCTCCGTTCGCCGGGGTCATCGGCCTCAAGATGACCGAGGAAGGTCAGTGGCTGGCGGCGGGCAGCCCGGCCTTCAACCTGGCCCAACTCGATCCCCTGCGCGTCCAGGCGCGCGTCCCGGAGCGCTTCTACCGCGAGGTGCGCCCCGGCACGCCAGTCAGCGTTACGTTCGACGCGCTGCCTGGCGAAACCGTGCGCGTGGCCGTGGACAGTGTGGTCGCCGTCTCCGACTTCGAAACGCGAAGCTTCACGGCCCGCGCCGACATCCCCAATTCCGATGGCAGGCTGGCGCCGGGGATGTCTGCGCGGCTCGAGTTTCAGCTGGGCGGCGAGTCCTCGACCCCGGTGTTGCAAGTGCCCGCGGATGCTCTTGTGCGCCGTTACGACGGCTCCATCGTGGTCTGGGTGGTGCGCGAGGGTTCGGCGATTCCGCTCGTCGTCACGGCAGGCCGCCGCAGCGGACGCTACGTGGAGGTCAACATGGTGAACGCCGGCGAGCGGCTGCGCGACGACGACGTGGTCGTGACGCTGGGCAACGAGAGTCTGCGCGACGGCCAGTCCGTGATCGCCGTCCGCGACTGACGCCATGGCTTATCGTTTCGCGCTGCAGCGCCCAACCGTCCTGATGGTCATCATGGCCATCGTCTGCCTGTTCGGTCTGGCTTCGCTGATGCGCGTCCCGATCCAGTTGATTCCCGACCTCGACCCGCGCATCGTCACGGTACAGACCATCTGGCCGGGCGCCAATCCGCAGGACGTCGAACGCGAGATCCTGATCGAGCAGGAAGAGTTCCTGCGCAACGTGCCCGGCCTGGAACGGATGATCTCGACGTCCAGCTTCGGCCAGGGCAGCATCGAGCTGGAATTCCCCTTCGGCATGGACATCAACGAAGCGCTGATCCGCACTTCGAACGCGTTGTCCCAGGTGCCGCGGTATCCCGAAAACGTTGACGAGCCGCGCATCAGCACCGAGTCGATGTCGCAAAACGCTTTCGCTTTCTATTCGATCATGCCGCTGCCCGGCAA
>JASFSI010000150.1:0-5242 GCA_050114495.1 Lysobacterales bacterium
GGGGTTCGAATCCCTCTCCCCCAGCCAAAAAACAGAAAGGCCACCCTCGCGGTGGCCTTTCTGTTCTTGATTGGGGAAATGGCGATGAGAGCCGCTGCCACGCGACGCACTGTTACAATAGCCGCGTGAAGAACAGGTCGAACAGCGTTGTCCGCTTCTTTCTTGCAGCCATGCTGTCTCTGCCGGCAATCGGCATGGGCATGGCTGTTGATCAAACCGGGTTCAAGGTCACGATGGAGCTGTTTCGCAACGGAAAGCTGGCGGGTGAAACGACATTCACATTCACGTCCGATGACGATGAATGGTTTATGCAAAGCCAAACCCTTGGCACCAAGGGCCTGGCGGGGGTCTTGGGCGTCCAGGAGAATTCTTTCAGCCGCGGCGACTGGAAAGACGGCCTGCCCAGGCCGTTGGCATTTGAGCGCAACGTGAAAGCCATCAAGACGTTCCGCTGGGCGGCGAATTTCGATTGGGCCCGTGGTGATGTTCATTCAATCTACCCGGACGGTGAGTCGACCATCGCGATCAAGCCGGGCGTGATCGATGAATCGACGCTGGGCATGTTGATACGCCTGGGGCTCGAACGCGGCGAGGACGAGTGGTTTCTGCAGGTCCTGGATGAAGATGAGATCGAGCAGGAACACTTCAAAGCAAGGCCGGCCGAGCGCGCTCAGACGGCCCTGGGTTGTGTTACCGCTTATCCCGTCGAAAAAATCCGCCGCCCCGGCAGCACCCGTTACACCCGGACCTACTACGCGCGAGACCATCATTTTGTGCCGTTCATGATCGAGCACGGCAAGACCGACGGCGATCACCTGGAAAGCCGTTTGAAGTCACTTGAAATTGACGGCAAAAAGGTTGCTCCGGGGCCCGACTGCATTTGATCATTCCTGCGAGGGGCCAGGACCGCAGCAAAGTGCTTGAGGGTTAGCCTGTACTTGGCGCTTATCCCTATCAACGGCAAGTCAATCGGCTTGCCCAGGCCCGGTAGCTGTCAGATCAGGTTGCGATTGCTGCATCCAGTGTCAGCCAACTAGCTGGAATCCTCCATCAACCCCCTCAACAAGCGGCGCAAATCCTCGAACTCATCCGTCGCTTTTTGACGCTGGCGATCGGTCATCGTGTTGAGCACGTCGGCATAGGCCTGCGTGGCCAGGCCCATGTTGTGCTCGAAAGCGGCCTTGTACTCCGGTGATCGAAGCGCCTCGCGCTCCTTGTAGGCATCGAGAATGCCCTCGCGCCAGCCCGGTTCCCGCTGCAGCAGGTTCTGCATTTTCTCGAGCCAGGCACGGCGCTCGTTCAGCCAGGCCTTGTCGAAGCGCACCAGCTTCACGGACGCATCGCGCAGGATGGCCTTTTGCTCTTGCGTCAGCCGCCCGAGAAAACGCTCCAGGGTTTCTTTCATGCTTTCGAAATCGTCTTTGGCGTATTCGGCGTCGCTTCGCTCGGCGAGTTCTTCTTCCAGATCGCGCTGGCGTTCCCACAGGCCCTCGACGAACTCCTCGGTCTGCTCGTCGGTGACTTCGTCGCCGAACTCCAGGGCCACCATCAGCAGCGATGTCTGTACCCGTTCGGCTGCCTCGATCAGTTCCTCCGCCCAGCCACGGACGGTTCCGGCCGTGACTTTGCCTTCCAGGTCGGCCTCCATGCCATCGAGAATGGCGATGTAGCTGGCCAGTTCCTGCTCGCGGTGCCATTCGAGCGGGGAAGTGAGCTTCTGGCGCAGCAGTTTGCGCTGTTCGCTCGTCAGGTCGACATAACCGTCGACGTACCAGGGGATCAGCCAGTCGAGCCGGTTGTAGGCGAAACTGGTGCAGCCGGCCAGCAGCGCGGCCACGGTCAGAAACACGACGAGTTTCTTCAGTGTTCGCATGTGGAATGATTCCTTCACACCTTGAAGATAGGCGATCATAAAAGATAATCAAAGCCCCGGCGCGTATCGGGCCGTTCAAAAGGCCGGCAAGCGATGAATCAGAAAAAAGGTGAACGAAGTACAGGTCGGACGCAAGGTATCCGCTGGATCGGCATCGACGGCTGCCCGGCAGGCTGGTTTTACGTTGCTATCGATGCCGAAGACGATTTCAGTTTTGGCGTGCTGGCCGAATTTGGTGAGCTTGCTCCATTGCTAAAAAAAGCCGAGCGGGTCCTGGTGGATATGCCGATCGGTTTGCCTTCTGAGCAAACACCGCTGCGTGCATGCGAAGGCCTGGCAAGGAACGTGCTGGGCAAGCGCCGTTTCTCGGTGTTTTCCGTGCCGGCCCGAAGCGTTCTGACCGTGTCCACCTACGAAGAAGCCAACGAGAAAAACCGCCGGGTGCTGGGCGTTGGTCTTTCCCGGCAGAGCTGGAACATCCTTCCAAAGATTCGCCAGTTGGATGACTTTCTGCGTGGCAATCCGGATTCGAGAATCCATGAAATGCATCCCGAAGTGGCGTTCTGGGCGCTGAACGGGAAGACACCGATGCAACACAGCAAGCGCAGGCAGGCTGGCCTGGATGAGCGACTGGTGCTGCTGCAACGGCATTACTCGAAGTCGGCCGAGTGTTTTGAAAATGCGCGCCTGGCATTCCTCAAGCGGGAGGTGGCCAGCGATGACATCGTCGACGCCATGGTCGGCGCGGTCACGGCCGTGCAGGGACCGAAGCTGAGAAGCTTTCCCGCAGAACCGCCGACCGACAGCGAAGGCCTGGAAATGAAGATGGTGTATGCAGAGCTTTAGCCGGCGCTTTTTTTTCTGCAGCCGAAGGGCGAAGCCGGGCGCCGCCCATCGGGCATCGCCCAGCCTGTTTGTCAGCCCGCCACGCTTAGCGTCGCCGGCACGCCCGGGCCGACCGGCCAGCCCATCAACAGCCAGATCACGAACATGATCGACCAGCCGATCAGGAAGGTAATGGAGTAGGGCAGCATCAGCGACACCAGCGTGCCGATACCGGCCTTCGAGATGTAGCGCTGCACGAAGGCGATGATCAGCGCGAAGTAACTCATCATCGGCGAGATCACGTTGGTCACCGAGTCGCCCACGCGGTAGGCGATCTGGATGAGTTCCGGCGGGTAGCCGAGCAGCATGAACATCGGGATGAACACCGGCGCCATCAGCGCCCACTTGGCGGAGGCCGAGCCCATCACCAGGTTGATGATGGCCGAGAGCAGGATGAAGCTCAGCAGCAGCGGCACCTGGTGCAGGCCAGCCGATTTCAGCACCTGCGCGCCCTCGACGGCGAAGATCAGGCCGAGGTTCGTCCAGTTGAAGAAGGCCACGAACTGGGCGGCGAAAAAGACCAGCACCATGTAGCCGCCCAGCGTGGACATCTGGTCGCTCATGCCCCTGATCACGTCGCGGTCGCTGCGCACGGTGCCGGCGCCGACACCGTAGGCCACGCCCAGGCCGACGCCGTAGAAGAAGATGATGGCGACGATGCCTTTCAGGAACGGCGAGTGCAGCACGCCGCCGGTTTCCGCGTCGCGCAGAAAGCCGTCGGCCGGCAGCAGGCCCCACAGCACGAGGGCGGTCATGAAAACGAAGGCCACGGTGGCGAATTTCAGGCCGCGCTTTTCCTCGGCGGCCAGCGGCTTGACCGCGTCCTGCTCGTCCGCGGCCAGGGTCCCGTCGCCTTCATCGGCGACGGGCGTGTCGGCCAGGCGCGGCGCGACCAGTTTCTCGGTGACCCACCAGCCCAGCGCCGTGATCAGGAAAGTGGAAACGAACATGAAGTAGTAGTTCGCCGCCGGGCTCACCGTGTAGGCCGGATCGATGATGTGGGCGGCTTCCTGCGACAGGCCGGCGAGCAGCGGGTCGATGGTGCCGAGCACGAAGTTGGCGCTGTAGCCGCCTGAAACGCCGGCGAAGGCCGCGGCCAGGCCGAGTATCGGGTGGCGACCGGCGGCCTTGAAGATCAGCGCCGCCAGCGGCACCAGCAGCACGTAGCCGACCTCGCTGGCCGCGTTCGACAGCACGCCGCAGAACACCACCACCGGCGTGAGCAGTTTACGGGGCGAGTTCAGCACCAGCAGGCGCATCACCGCGCCGATCAGCCCCGAGACCTCGGCCACGCCGATGCCGATCAGCGCCACCAGCACCGTGCCCAGCGGCGCGAAGCTGGTGAAGTTGGTGACCAGTTCAGTGAGGATGCGGTGCAGGCCATCCACCGACAGCAGGCTGACGGGGTGAATGATCTCCCCCGTGGTCGGATGCGCAACCGACAGGTCGAACTGCGCGGCGATGCCGGACAGGACGATCACGGCCAGTGCCGAGAGGGCGAACAGGGTGGTCGGGTCGGGCAGGGCGTTGCCGACGCGCTCGACGACGTCGAGGAAGCGATCGGTCAGGCGGCGCTTGGTCGCGGGCGTGGTGGAATTCATGCGTTTTCCTACAGTTTGATCATGTTCATCGGGTTTCAGCAGACCAGTTGCCGAACCAGCGACGCAGTATACAGGGCTTAAGCCGTGTAACCCCAGCGCTTCATGTACTCGCCAAACACGCTCTCGGCAATCTCGCGGGCCTCGTCATCCAGGTACACCGACAGGTCTTTTTGTTTGCCTTCCGTGACGTTGAACATCGGCAGGCTGCGAACCGGTGTGATGCCCAGCTTTCTGAGGATGGCGGGAAACTCGGACGCCAGGTTTTCGTAGCGGTAAATGTAATCGATCGATTGAAAACGTTTGCTCTTCCAGTCCATGGGAACCATGCCGATATCAAAACCCTCGGCGGCTCTTCGAACCGTGTATTCCTTCAGGTAAGCGGAAAAACTCGCGTTGTTCCTGCTGATAAAGCGGTGCTGGTCGAGGTTGGCGGGAAACCCGTTCTGCCGTCCCTGTTTGCGCAGCAGGTAGCGTGAAACGGCAACATCCAGCGGGTGCCGAACGCCCGCAAACGTGCTGTAGTCCTTCCACGAGGGATCGGCCTCCCGGTAGAAATCGGCAATGGTGGTGTGCTTGTCAAAAATGGGCTCGCCGTCATAGTGCAGGCATAGTTCCCGTGCGATCGCCGTGGAAGCGGTCTTCATCACCTGGACAAAAACGTAGCGATGCTTATGACTGATGACCACGGCGGATCGACCGGTCGGAAGCGGGCTGCACGGCAATCCAGTTGAACGCCAGTGCGAGCGATCTGAAATCCCTGGAGTTTTTGTTTTCCAGCGCGGGAATGATGGAGTAGGGGCATCTGAAAAACAGGCGCGTCAACCGGTCCCCGGCTGCATCTGCGCTAGCGTCCAGGTCAAAACTCAAGACGGCCCTGCAGGAC
>JASFSI010000151.1:0-5220 GCA_050114495.1 Lysobacterales bacterium
GCTGGCAATCGAGGCCGCTGCGGCCGCGCCACAACAGGAATCCAAGCGGATCGGTTCCGGCCTGCTGATCCAGACCTCGGACCTCAGGCCGATCACTCCGGACGACTGCCGGGTCGTCACCGAGCTGGCGCCCACCGATGCGCAATGGCGCGACCTGATGTTCGCCTGGAAAGTTGCCCGCATGGTGAAATCCAATGCCATCGTCTACGCCTCGGGGGGCCGCACCGTGGGCGTCGGCGCGGGCCAGATGAGCCGTGTCGACTCCGCCCGTATCGGCCGCTGGAAGGCGGAAGACGCCGGCCTGCCGATCGAGGGCGCGGTGCTGGCGTCGGACGCGTTTTTCCCCTTTCGCGACGGCATCGACACGGCAGCTGGCGCCGGCATACGGGCCGTGATCGAGCCGGGCGGCTCGATGCGCGACGACGAGGTGATCGCCGCCGCCAACGAGCACGGCATCGCGATGGTATTTACCGGCACGCGCCATTTCCGGCACTGACCGGCATCACGCCGAGACAAGGAAGAAAAGGTAAAACACATGAAGGTACTGGTTGTTGGGTCCGGAGGCCGGGAACACGCGCTGGCATGGCAGGCGGCAAAATCGAAAGAGGTGGAAACCGTCTACGTCGCCCCGGGTAACGCGGGCACGGCTTCCGAACCCGGTATCGAGAATGTCCCGCTGTCCGCGGGAGACCTGGACGGCCTGCTCAACTTTGCGCAGGAGCAGGGCATCGGCCTGGCCATTGCGGGACCGGAAGATCCGCTGGTCAATGGCATCGTCGATCGCTTCGAAGCAGGCGGCATTCCCTGCTTTGGCCCCAGCGCCGCCGCGGCGCAGCTCGAAGGCTCGAAGTCCTTCGCCAAGGATTTCATGGCCCGGCACGGCATCCCCACCGCGGCTTACGGCAAGTTCACGGACGTCGACGAGGCGGTCGCTTTCATTCACGAACAGGGCGCACCGATCGTGGTCAAGGCCGATGGCCTGGCCGCCGGCAAGGGCGTGATCATCGCCCGCACCACGGCAGAGGCGGAAGCCGCCGTCACCGGCATGCTGGCCGGCAACGCCTTTGGCGACGCCGGGCACCGGGTGGTAATCGAGGAGTTCCTGCTTGGTGAGGAAGCCAGCTTCATTGTCATGGCTGACGGCAAGCATGTGCTGCCGCTCGCCACCTCGCAGGATCACAAGCCGGTCGGGGATGGCGACACCGGACCGAACACCGGCGGCATGGGCGCCTATACGCCGGCGCCGGTCGTAACCGACGCGATGCACCGGCGCGTGATGACAGAGGTCATCCTGCCGACGATCGAAGGCATGGCCGCCGATGGCGTTCCGTTCACGGGTTTCCTGTACGCCGGCCTGATGATTTCGCCCGATGGCGATCCCCGGGTGCTTGAATACAACGTTCGTTTTGGCGATCCCGAAACCCAGCCGATCCTGATGCGCCTGCAGTCCGACCTGACCGAACTCTGCCTGGCGGCCACCCGGGGCGAACTGGACCGGCACACGGCAAGCTGGGACCCGCGCGCCTGCCTGGGCGTCGTGATGGCGGCCGGCGGCTACCCCGGCAGCTACTCGAAAGGACACCCGATCCGCGGCCTCGACAGCGATTTTCCGGACCACGTGAAAGTGTTTCACGCCGGAACCGCTCTGGACGAGAACGGCGTCGTGACTTCCGGAGGCCGCGTACTGTGCGTCTGCGCGCTGGGCGATAACGTCACCCGGGCCAAGGCGGAAGCCTACGCCGCATGCGGCCGGATCCATTGGGACGGCGCCTTCACGCGCAGCGATATCGGCCAGAAAGCCGTCGATCGCGAACAGGGCAACGCGTAAGGGATGGATGTCTCCCATCTCCTGGAAGAACTGAACGAAGCGCAGCGCGAAGCGGTCAGCGCCGGTGACGAACACGTGCTCGTGCTGGCCGGCGCCGGCAGCGGCAAGACGCGCGTCCTGATCCATCGCCTGGCCTGGCTGATCCAGGTAAATCACGTGTCGCCGCTGGGTGTCCTGGCCGTGACGTTTACCAACAAGGCCGCCGGCGAAATGCGTGAACGCGCCGGCAAGCTGCTCCAGGTTTCGACCCGCCCGCTGTGGATCGGCACCTTCCACGGCATCGCTCACCGCCTGCTGCGCATGCACTGGAAAGAAGCCGGCCTGCCGGAAACGTTCCAGATCATCGACTCCGAGGACCAGCAGCGCCTGCTGCGGCGCATCATCCGCGACGACGGCATGGACGAAGCACACTGGCCGGCCCGCCAGGCGCAGTGGTTCATCAACGCGCGCAAGGACGAAGGCCAGCGGCCCGACCACATCGAGCACCTCGATCACCCGGTGACGGCGACCTGGGTTCAGGTGTACCGGCGCTACCAGGACCACTGCCGGCGCGGCGGCCTGGTCGACTTCGCCGAACTGCTGCTGCGCGCGCACGAACTGTGGCTGGAAAACCCGGCCTTGCTCGACCACTACCGCCACCGGCTGCAGCACCTGCTGATCGACGAATTCCAGGACACCAACGCGATCCAGTACGCGTGGCTGCGCATGCTCGCAGGCGACAGCGGAAAACTGTTCGTCGTCGGCGACGACGACCAGTCCATTTACGGTTGGCGCGGCGCAAAAGTAGAAAACGTACAGCACTTCGTCAACGACTTTCACAGCGTTCACACGATCCGCCTGGAGCAGAACTACCGCTCGACCGGCACGATACTGGATGCGGCTAACGCACTGATACGCAACAACGCCTCACGCATGGGCAAGAACCTGTGGACAGCCGGGGAGAAAGGACAGGCCATATCGCTTTACGCCGCGTTCAACGAGTACGACGAAGCGCGTTACGTAACGGAGCAGATCGAGCAGTGGATCGACGGCGGCCGGCGGGCTGACCAGTGCGCCATCCTCTACCGCACAACGGCCCAGTCCCGCCTGTTCGAGGAACACCTGCTGCGCAAAAACATCCCCTACCGGGTCTATGGCGGCCAGCGGTTCTTTGAACGCACGGAGGTCAAGGATGCCCTGGCCTACCTGCGCCTGCTGCATAACCCCAATGACGACGCCGCGCTGGAGCGCGTGATCAACAAGCCGGCCCGTGCCATCGGCGACAAGACCGTCGGACTGCTGCGGCTGCAGGCGCGAGAAAGCGGGCTGACGCTCTGGCAGGCGGCACGCGAATGCCTGGCGCAGAAACTGCTGCCGGCCCGCGCCGGTAACGCCGTTCTCGCTTTCATCGAACTCGTCGACGCGATGCGCGAACGCATGTCGGACTGGACGCTGGGCAACCAGATGCAGGGCGTCATCGACGACAGCCGCCTGGCCGACCACTACGCCAAGGAACCCGTCGAGCGCATGGAAACGCGCATGGAGAACCTGCGCGAACTGGTCAACGCCGCCGACGCCTTCGTGATACCCGGTGAAGACGCCGACGCCGGCCTGAGCGAACTGCAGTCTTTTCTCAGCCATGCCGCGCTGGAGGCCGGTGAAACCCAGGGCGAGAACTGGGAAGACTGCGTGCAGATGATGACGCTGCACTCGGCCAAGGGCCTGGAGTTTCCGCTGGTCTTCATCGCCGGCATGGAAGACGGCCTGTTTCCGCACCAGCGCTCGGTCGAAGAATCGGGCGGCCGCCTCGAGGAAGAGCGGCGCCTGTGCTACGTGGGCATGACCCGCGCCCGCGAGCAGCTCTGCCTGAGCTACGCCGAGGTGCGCCGCATGCACGGCCAGGAGAACTACTGCAGGCCCTCGCGCTTCATCGACGAGATGCCGCCGGAGCTGATCGAGGAGGTCCGGCCTTCCATCGGTGCAAGCCGGCCCTACCGGCCGGCACGTCCGGCCAGCGGCGGCTTGTCACTGGAAAGCGCTTCTGCGCCGTTCAAGCTGGGCCAGCACGTCATGCACCCGAAATTCGGCGAGGGCACCGTGCTTGCCTTTGAGGGATCGGGCGATAATATCCGCGTACACGTTAATTTCCTGGATGCCGGCGCGAAGTGGCTGGTGCTGGCCTACGCAAAGCTCCAGGCCGTTTAAAACACGAGAACGATCATGAAATCAGTCATCAAAACCGACATCCCCGTGCGCGAGCGCCTGATCTTTGCGCTGGACGTTCCCGATCTGCAGCGCGCCCGGGAGCTGGTGCACACGCTGGGGGATTCCGTCGTTTTTTACAAGCTGGGCCTGGAGTTCTTCCTGTCCGGGAACTACTTCGAACTGGCCGCCGAGCTGAAGCGCCAGGGCAAGAAGATTTTTGCCGACCTCAAGCTGTTCGACATTCCTGCAACGGTGGCTTCCGCCGTGCGCCAGCTGGCACGGCATGAGGTTGACTTCTGCACCGTGCACGGCAACGACAGCATGCTGCGAGCCGCTGCCGAAGCGAAAGGGAACATGCAGATCCTGGCGGTTACCGCCCTGACCAGCCTGGACCAGGGCGACCTCGATGACCTCGGCTTTCAGTGCGACGCCCACACGCTGGTGTTATCGCGCGCAAGGCGCGCACTGGCGCTGGGCTGCGACGGCGTGGTCTCTTCCGGGCTGGAAGTACCCGCTCTGCGAGCCTCTGTCGACCATGCACTGATCACGGTCTGCCCGGGTATTCGGCCGATACTCAACGACGAAGCAAGCGCCGTGAATGACCAGCAGCGAATCGTCACGCCGCAGCAGGCCATTCTCAGCGGCGCGGACTACCTGGTCGTCGGGCGGCCGATTCGCGATGCTGCCGATCCGGGGGCAGCGGCGGAGGCGATCCAGGAACAGATTTCAGACGCATTGCGGTCGTCTTGAAAAGGGCTTGCAAAAGCTAATCTACTGCATTACGATAACGCCGTAACTTCATAAATTTGAATAAAAACTAAACAAGGCGCCTGTCACCAAGAACTAGCCAAACCAAATTTACGATCCTCTCCGGCTCTGCCGGATTTCCGGGCGGGTGTCCCACCAGCCCGGATTTTTTTTGCCCGTATGGATTAGAATGGTCCGGTCTACGATCCGAAGACGCTCTCTTTCCGGGCCCGCGATGCTCAAACAATCCGTAAACCTGGGAATTTTCAAACGGCTGCGGCTGATGTGGTTCCGCATGCTGCGCGCGATCCTGCACCTGTGGGTTCGCAGCAACGTGCTGCCCACGCCGTTTGAAGAGCTTCGCGTCGACTGGGCAAAACCGGTCTGCTTCGTCATCGACTGGTACGAAACGACCAGCCTGGCCATCCTGGACCGTGTCTGCGAAGAGCGGGCTCTGCCGC
>JASFSI010000152.1:0-5215 GCA_050114495.1 Lysobacterales bacterium
ATCCAACGTGTTCCTGGTTTTCAACGGACGGATACTCACCCCGAGACTCGATCGCTGCGGCATTCGCGGGGTCATGCGCGCGGCCATCCTCGCCGCTTTTCGAGCGCGCTGCGAGCAGCGGCGCATCACCATCGACATGCTTCCTGATGCTGATGAAATTTTTCTGTGCAATGCATTGCACGGCGTCTACCCGGTAAACGCAATCGACCACTGGCATTACGAGCCCGGTCCGGTGTCACGCGAGGTACAGGAGTGGCTGGCGGAACAGTGAAAAAGCTGCTGCTGATGATCCTGGGGCTGCTGCTGATCGCCGCGGTTGCCGCCGGGCTGGCCTGGCGCTCCTACGATCGTTTCGTCAGTAGTCCGCTCGATGTCCCGGCACAGGGGACGGTCTTCCTGGTCGAGCCCGGTTCGCACGGAATGGCTATCGTCGACAGCCTTGCCGAGCTGGGCCTGACCCGTTCAAGCTGGCAGTGGCGCCTGCTGATGCGGCTGGAGCCGGCCGTGCTGAAAGCGGGGGAATACCAGGTGAACCCTGGGGCTACGCCCCGATCGCTGCTGCGCCTGCTGGCCAGCGGCCGGGTCGTGCGCTACCGCTTTACGATCGTGGAAGGCTGGACCTTTGGCGAGCTCGCGGAACAGCTGCGCGCGGACCCGGTGTTGCTGCGCGAACTCGATCTGGAAAACGCCTACGGCTGGGATCCGGGAACGCAATTCGAAGGCATGGCGCACGCCGAGGGCTGGTTCCTGCCCGAGACCTACCACTTCGTCCGCGGTGATTCGGACCTGGATTTATTGCAGCGCGCGCACACGGCCATGCGAACAGCGCTGGACGAGGCCTGGTCGGGACGCGATACCGGCCTGCCGCTCAAATCGCCCTACGAACTGCTGATCCTGGCCTCGATCATCGAAAAGGAAACGGCCCGCGAGGACGAGCGCCGACGCATTGCCGGCGTGTTCGTCCGTCGCCTGGACAAGGGTATGCGCCTGCAGACCGACCCGACGGTCATTTACGGAATCGGTGACGCCTTCGACGGGGACATCCGGCGCCGGGATCTGCGCACCGATACGCCCTACAACACCTACACGCGCCATGGCCTGCCACCCACGCCGATTGCCATGCCCGGCCGCGCATCACTGCAGGCCGCCGCGCATCCGGAAGAAGGCGAGGAACTGTATTTCGTGGCGGACGGGTCCGGTGGACACACTTTCTCCCGCACGCTCGCCGAACACCAGGCGGCGGTCGACAGACTCCTGGGAAAAAATTGAATGCGCGGACTTTTTATCACGGTTGAAGGCGGCGAGGGCGCCGGAAAATCCACCCAGATAGCCCGCATGGCCGCGTGGCTGGAGGCCCGGGGGCACTCGGTGGTGCTGACGCGCGAACCGGGCGGGACCCGGCTGGCCGAGCGGCTGCGTGAACAACTGCTCGACCGGCAGAACGAGGACCTGGGCGCCCTGACCGAACTGCTGCTGATGTTCGCCGCGCGGGCCCAGCACCTGCACGAATTGATCCGGCCGGCCCTGGCGCGGGGAGAAACCGTTGTGTGTGACCGCTTTACCGATGCAACCTGGGCTTACCAGGGCGGAGGTCGCGGACTGCCGGACCATGCGATTTCGATCCTGGAACAACTGGTACACGGTGATTTGCAGCCGGAGCTGACCCTGTTGCTGGACCTGCCCGTGAACGAGGGTCTGCGCCGGGCCGCACTGCGCAGCGAGCGCGACCGCTTCGAGTCCGAGTCGGTCGAATTCTTCGAGCGCGTCCGCTCCGCTTACCTCGGGCGCGCGCACGGCGATCCCGGCCGCTTCGCCGTGATCGATGCGGCCCGGGCCGTGGATGATGTCTGGCAGCAGATCGAGGACGTGCTCCTGCGGAGGACCATCACATGAGCTATCCGTGGCTGAACGCCGTCGAGAAAACATTTTCTGACCGCTTGCGGCAGGACCGACTCGCGCATGCGCTGCTGCTGTCGGGCCCGCCGGATTCGGGCAAGGTCGACCTGGCGCGAAGTTTCGTCGCCGCCGCGCTCTGCCTCGAGGAGACGTACCCGGCCTGCGGCACCTGCCGGTCCTGCGCGCTTGACGCTTCCGGTGCACACCCGGACCGTCACATCGTTACATTCGAGGAGCATCCAAGGACAGGCGAACTGCGCAAAGAACTCGTCATCGACCAGGTGCGGCGCCTGTCCGCCTCGCTGTGCCTGACCAACAGCATCAGCCGGCGCAAGGCGGCGCTGCTGTACCCGGTCGAGGCCATGAACAAACACACGTCCAATGCGCTGCTTAAAACGCTGGAAGAACCGCCCGGGGATGCCCTGATCCTGCTGGTCAGCGATGCGCCGTCGCGTCTTTCAGCGACGATACGCAGCCGGTGCCAGAAGCTCGACGTGCGCATGCCGGGCCGGGAGGAATCACTGGGCTGGCTGCGCTCACAGAACGCGGGGCTGACTTCCGGGCAGGCCGAACTGGCGCTCGAGGCAGCGGCGGGCAGCCCCTTGCGGGCGCTGCGCCTGATCGAAAACGGCGGCGTTGAAGACTACGCCCGTCTCAACGATGCGCTGGATGCACTCCTGGCTGGCCGCGTTTCGGTATCCGCCGTGCTGGACAAACTCTCGGAGACCGATCCGGCCGGTCTGTGGTCCTGGATATCGCTGAGGTGCGCCGGGGAAACACGAAAGCGCAGCCGGGCCGGCGCTGCGGCAAAAGCTGCGGCGAACCTGCAGGGCGAAGCGGACCGTAACAGGCGGCTGGCCAGCACGTCGGTGCGCAAGGACTTACTTCTGCGGGACTGGCTGATACAATGGAGCCGCTTGAACGGCTAGGAAGGAACCATGGCACAACAGGGAATTCTATCGCTCACGATCAACGACCGGCAGGCGCTTTACCGATCCTACATGCCGTTCATCAGCGGCGGCGGGCTGTTTGTACCCAGCACGAAAAAGTTCAATCTCGGTGACGAGGTATTTTTGTTGCTGACCGTCATGGAGTTCGAAGAGCGTCTGCCGATTCCGGGCAAAGTGGTCTGGATCACACCCCAGGGCGCCTCGGGAAACCGCAAGGCCGGTATCGGCGTGCAATTCGCGGACACCCAGGACGGCGCCCATGCGCGCACCGTCATCGAGTCTCACCTGGCCACGCAGCTCAAGAGCAACAAGAGCACTTACACGATGTGAGCGATCCGCTCGAGAAAACGGTCCAGTTCGCGGCGATCCTGGTAAAAATGGGGTGACACGCGCACCGCGCCTTCGCGCAGGGCGCAGGCGATGCCCGTTTTCCTGAGCCCGTCATAGATTTCCTTTTGCGAAACTCGTTCGTGTACGAAGCTTACGATGCCCGAGCGACGATTTTCATCGGTCCGGCTCACCAGTCGAATACCCGGAATGGCGGACAGCCCGTCCATCAGGACGGCCGTGTTCTCCAGAATGTTGCCGGCCACGGCATCCATGCCGGTTTCGAGCAGCAGGGAAACGGAAGCGAGCAGGGCGGCCTGCCCGGTGGAATTGGGTGAGCCCGCTTCGAAACGAAGCGCGCTGGAAGACGGCGTCCATTCATCGCGATCGAAATCCCAGTAGCGGTCCACCATGTGCCAGCCCTGCTGAACCAGGCGCAGTTGATCACGGACGCCTGCGCGGCAGTAAAAGACCGCGATGCCCTCGGGTGCAAGCAGCCACTTGTGCGCGTCCGCCGCCAGGAAATCCACCTGCGCCGCTTCCACGTCGATCGGCAGGGCGCCCAGTTGCTGGATCGCGTCGACGAAAAACAGCACGCCGCGCTCGCGGCAGGCACGGCCGAGGCGTTCGATATCGAGCCGCAGACCATCACCCCACTGCACGGAGCTGACCGCCAACAGGCGCGTCTGGTCATCCATCGCAGCAATCAACGCGGCTTCGCAATCCTCTGCCGCCCGAATATCGACCTCGCGGGCCTCCACGCCCGGGCCGGGCAGGCTCAGCCACGGCAGCCGATTCGAAGGAAATTCAGCGGAGGGAAGCACGACATTTTCGCCGGCCGACCAATTCAGGCCGCCCGCCACCAGGCAGATGCCCTCGGTCGTGTTCTTGAGCAGGGCGATATCGTCAGGTGACGAAGCACCGGTCAGCTGCGCCAGGCCGGCCCGCAGCTGCTTCTCCCGCTCGATCCATTGCAGGAAGTTGTTCGAACCTTCGCGCATGTTCTCGTCCGCGAAGGCCTTGACGGCATCCGCCGTGCAGCGCGGCCAGGGCCCCACTGCGGCATGGTTCAGGTAAGGCGCTTCCTGTTCCAGAATCGGAAACAGGGCCTCGCGTGACGGCGCTGCCGTTTTCGTTTCTCGAGAATCCATGTCGATATAATGAGCCGGTCGCATGGGCCGGGCAAGAGGAAACAGGCAAGTGGAAGCAGTTTGGGAACGGGCGATCCTGCACGCGGACATGGACGCGTTTTACGCGGCCGTCGAATGCCTTGACGATCCCTCGCTGCGCGGATTGCCGGTCGTGGTCGGCGGTCTCGGCACGCGCGGCGTGGTCGCCACGGCCAGCTACGAGGCCCGTAAGTTCGGCGTTCATTCGGCCATGCCCGTGGCGCGGGCGCGTCGTCTGTGTCCGCAGGCCCGGTTCATCAGGCCGCGCGGCGCCCGTTACCGCGCCAAGTCGCGCGAGGTCTTCGACATCTTCCATTCCTTCACCCCGCACGTCGAGGGTCTTTCGCTGGATGAGGCCTTTCTCGACGTCACGCACAGCCAGAAGCTGTTCGGCCCGCCGACGGTCATCGCGGCGACGCTGAAAAACGCGGTCTATCAAAAAACCGGACTGCGCGTGTCGGTGGGCGTGGCGCATAACAAGTTCCTCGCCAAGCTGGCTTCCGATGCCGACAAGCCCGACGGCCTGCACGTCGTCAAGCCGGACCGGGTGCATGAATTCCTGGACCCGCTGCCCATCGCCCGCATGTGGGGGATCGGAAAACGGACCGCGCCGCGATTGCGCAAACTCGGCATCCTGACCATCGGGCAACTGCGCGCGGCCGAAGCGGGCCTGCTGCACGAGGCCCTGGGCAGCCGCGCCATGCATTTTCTCTCACTGGCGCGCGGGGAAGACGACCGCGAAGTGGTCAGCCAACGGGCGGACAAGTCCATCAGCCGTGAACAGACCTTCGACACCTCGATCGAAAACCGGGACGAACTGCTGGCGGAACTCCTGCGGCAGGCGGAAAGCGTGGCAAGCCGGCTCAGGAGTCG
>JASFSI010000153.1:0-5199 GCA_050114495.1 Lysobacterales bacterium
CGTGAATGGAAACGCCGCCGAGAATTCCGAAGAACATCAGCAGGCCGGCGAGGTCGACCAGGGGCACATTGTCGAGTCCGAGCACGTAGTAACCCTCGGCGGTAGTCGACGGTGTGAATACCGCACCGCCGCCCGTCAGCGACCGGACTGCACCCCGCCCGGTCACGCCGGCGTCATCGCCGAATGCCGGGAGCAGTCCGCCCGGCAAGCTGCCGGCCAGCAGGACCGGTGCGCCGAGGATGGAGTCCGCCCCGTGACAGCTGCGGCAATCGCGGGTCGCCCAGACACCGTTGACCACACCGTGGTTGACGGGGTACGGAACGATTTCCGATGCCAGCTGCACGTTATCGAAACCGGCGGCCTCGAGCCGGGCTTGCGCCGCTTCGTGGTGGTCACCGGGGTCGAGATCGGCGTGCCGCCGGCCATCACTGTGAAACACCTCCGCGAGCCGCTCCGGCGCAATGCGCTCGTTGCTCTCGCCCGCGGTCCAGTACCAGCTGGTCACGAGGTTGAACGGGGCCAGTTTGCGCTCGCCTCCGACGTTCTCACGCGCCATGATGACCGGCCGGAATCCGCTGATCAGGCCATCCGCGGCAAAGGGATCGCCATCGACGTTGCGGTATTCGCGGCGGGGATTGCCCGCGCTGTCGACGAGGGTCCAGTCGAGCGTCTTCAGTGTCGGGCCGAATACTTCGGGCACGTGGCAGGATTCACAGGCCAGCGATGCAAAATGCCGCTGCCTGTACGGCAGCCACTGGTGAACGACGTTGGCGTCGTGGCAGGTTTCGCAGCGGCGCATGCTGTTCTCGGTTTCAAAGGCGCCGAGCCCGTCCCGGGAACTTCCCTTGGCCAGCTGGTGGAACGGCCGCTGCAGGTATTCGGCGCTGGTCAGGCGGCGCGGATCGAAAGACATGTGATCGGGCCGGCTTTCCTCGCGTTGACGATAGTACACCGGGTTATTCAGCGAATAATGACAGTTCACGCAGTGGACCACGCGGTCGGCATGAACGTCGAACGGCCGTGCCAGCTCGTTCTTGCCCTCGACATTGAGCCCGCTGTTGACGATCTTCTGGGCCGCGAAGATCTGACCCGTGCGGTCCGTCATCGTGATTTCCGAGGGCTGCGACGCCAGGGTCAGCGGTATGTCCAGCCGGTTGTTGACGACCTGGTGGCAGCTGGCGCAGTTGCGGTCGAGCGGTTTGTGCACTTCCATGACGTCAACCGGCAGGCTGCCGTCCTCGTTGAACGGAAGCGCGCTCCAGGCAGCAGGCTCCGGGAACGATCCGTGGCACTCGAGGCATGGAATTTCACCTTCCTCAAAAACGCCGGCGGCCAGGTGGTCGCTGGTCGAAACAATGAAAGCCACGTCATGGCATTCGCCGCAGGTCTGCATGGTCGACATCGGCAGCCCGCTCTCCATCACGAGACCGCCATCGACATCGAACAGGGGGAATTCCGGGTGAAACTCGTTCAGCTCGGCGTTGGCGGACTGCATGGCAAACACGGCGAGGAACAGGGACAACCGTTTTTTCATTGTTATTCTCCCGCCCCGGCCAGGTCTTCGCGGTGGATGCGGTTGCGGCTTCCCCACTTCATCGGGTCACCGGGGTAACCGATGGACTCCCAGTCGATGCAGCCGCGCTCACAGTGACAGGCCTTGCACTGGAGCGCCTGCTCCTTCGGCGCAACCATGTGGGTCTGCGGCCAGTACATCGAGGTAGCGGCAAAGCCGAACTCGCCGCTGTAGTCCATGCCGGTGACCTCGGAGCCGAGCCGAATCGCCTGGTCCCAGTTGAACTCGCGCCAGAAACCGCCCTCGCCCGCCGTGACCGGCTGCATCAGGTAGCGGTTTTCCGCGTCGTAGGGCTGCATCGCGCGGTGCACCTTGAATGGCCATATTTTGGCCTCCGGGTCACGGATATCACCCTTGGGCGGATTCAGCGGCGTCATGCCCTCCTCGGCGATGGGGTCCCCGAGCAGGTATCGGTCCGCGTGACCGTTGTACCAGACAAACTCGGGCTTGAGGTTCTTTTCGTACACGAAACTGCCCTTGATCTTCAGGTATTCGTGCGTCGCTTCTTCGCGTTCGTCGTCACCGGCGGTCGACCAGTCCCAGTGCGTCTTGGTCGCCTGGTGCACCGCCACTTCCGGAATGTGGCAGGTCTGGCAGGCGACACTCTCGGTGTGCGCGTTGATGCGCTGATCCGCGTGCAGGCGTTCGCTGTGGCAGTCCGTGCAGGCGATCTGGTTCTCGTGGTCGATACTGACCGAAATCGAACGCCCGCTGATCAGGTGGTCCTCGGTCTTGTGGCAATCAATACACTGGAAGTCGTAGCGCCCCATGTGCACGTCGACGTGCTCTTCGGGGTAGTACAGACTCTCGTCGAGGTCTCCGTGCTTGACCGCATTGCCGCCGCCGCCGCGAAAATGGCAGCTGCCGCAGTTTTCGCGCGTGGGCAGGGCGACACTTTTGGCTGCCGCCAGCAGGTCAACGCCCTCGGCCGGAAGCCCGGCCTTGCTCTTGATGTAACCCCCGCTGCTGTCGTGGCAGACCAGGCAGTCGACATTGGCTTCATCGCCGAAGTCAAAGGTCTCGTCAGCCCAGCCGTAGCCGGCATGGCAGGCGGTGCAGCTGTCCCAGTTCCCCTGAATGCCGATACAGAAATTGTTGATGGCGTTCTTCTTGCCGATCACCACCGGCTCATCGCGCCCTTCGAGTTCGACCGGCGCGGATTCCCAGGTCCAATGCGGTGTCCGCATCACCTGGGCGGCGGCGTCCTCGTGGCATTCGAGACACGCCACCGTGACGTCTTTTCCGGTCTCGAACGGACCTTCCATCAGGGCGGAATGATCGACGGGAGCCGCGCGCCGCGGCACGCCGTCCCAGGGCTTGTCCGGAATCTGCCCAGGCACGGTATCGTCAGCTTTTGTGAAGTACCAGACAGGCACCGAGACCAGTGCGATGATGAAGACCAGGCCGGCAATCCAACCGTTTCGAGGCTTTTTCATGTGCTTTCCGAGAGACCGGTATTTAACTGGCTCTCAGTTTAGCATCATCTAATATAAAGGCTTTATTAAGCTTCTGCTAATGTGACCTGGATCATTTATCTGGACGGCAGCACCGAAACGGAGCCTCGCTCGACCCCGTCAGGTCGCGCTGTCAGAAATCGAAGGGGTACCGGACGACGATATTCTCGGCACGGTCGGGGCCGGTGGAAACGATGTGCACCGCTGCCCCGCAAAGGCTTTCCATTGCGTCCAGGTAGGAACGCGCGTTCGCCGGCAGGTCTTCCATGCGGGTCACGCCGCGCGTGGACCCCTGCCAGCCCGGGAAGGTCTCGTAGACCGGTTCGAGTTCGGCCCAGGCATCGGCATCCAGCGGCGGCGCATCGATCACTTCCCCGCCGAGGCGGTAGTGGGTGCAGATGCGAATTTCCTCGAACCCGTCCATCACGTCGAGCTTGGTCACGCAAAAGCCGCTGACCCCGTTCAGGCTGACCATGCGGCGCAGCGCCACGGCATCCAGCCAGCCGCAGCGACGCGGGCGGCCGGTGGTCGCGCCGAACTCCGCACCGCGCTCGGCAAGCCGCGCCCCGTTCTCGTCGAACAACTCGGTCGGAAACGGTCCGCCGCCCACGCGGGTCACGTACGCCTTGGTGATGCCCAATACATAGTCGATGGCGTCGGGGCCGATGCCGGCTCCGGTGCAGACGCCGCCGATGGTCGTGTTGGACGAGGTGACGAATGGATAGGTGCCGTGATCGATGTCCAGCAGGCTGCCCTGGGCGCCCTCGAACATGACACGTTTACCCTCGGCGCGCAGCGCGTAGAGGCGACCGCTGACATCACGCACCATGTCGGCGAAGTAGGCACCGAGTTCCAGCGCTTCATCGACCATGGCGGTCACGGAAACGGCTTCCTGACCGAAGCGCTGCGTCAGAATGAAATTGTGATAATCGAGTATCTGCTCGATCTTGCCCGGAAGCGACTGCGCGTTCAGCAGGTCCGAGGTGCGCAGCCCGCGGCGCGCGACCTTGTCCTCGTAGGCCGGACCGATCCCCCGGCCGGTGGTGCCGATCGCACGCTTGCCCAGCGCCTGCTCACGCGCCAGGTCGATTTGCTGGTGCCAGGGCATGATGATGGCGCAGGCCGGTGAAATACCCAGGCGCGAACGCACGTCGATGCCGCGGGCTTCGAGCGCCTCGATCTCGCTGCGAAGCGCATGCAGGGAAAGCACCAGGCCGTTGCCGATCATGCACTCCACGCCAGGCTGCAGAATGCCCGAGGGCACGAGGTGCAGAACCGTTTTTTCGCCGTCGATGACCAGCGTATGGCCGGCGTTATGCCCGCCCTGGAAACGCACCACGGCATCCGCGTCGCGGCACAGCAGGTCGACGATCTTGCCTTTGCCCTCGTCGCCCCACTGCGTTCCGAGCACCACGATGTTCCTGTTCATGCCTGAATTCCGTTATTCAATGTAGAAATTGCAGCAACAGCGCTCCTGCCAGCATGCTGATGAGCCCGCCGACACGGATCACACCGGGTTTCTGCCGGGACAGCTGCTGAATCGCGCTTTGCCAGCCGCGCGGTGCCACCACCGGGAGAACACCCTCGATGATCAGCACCAGCGCGAAGGCCGTCAACAGATCCTGCGCCATGCCGGCCTGTCCTCAGTCCCTGGCCTCACCCGATCCGAAATAATCGAAAAAGCTCGATGAAGGGTCCAGCACCATCACGTCGCTGCCGTCGCCAAACGCCGTGCCGTAGGCCTGCAGGCTGCGGTAGAACGCGAAAAACTCCTCGTCCTGCCCGTATGCAGCCGCGTAGATTTCGGTCGAGCGCGCGTCGCCGGCGCCGCGCAGGGTCTGGCCCTCGCGCTCCGCCTCGGCCAGGATGACCCGGGCCTCACGGTCTGCGTCGGCGCGGATGCGCTCGGCTTCTTCACGGCCCTCGAAGCGGTACTTGTTGGCTTCCTTCTGACGGTCTGCTGCCATGCGCCGGTAGACCGAGTCGCGGACATCGTCCGGCAGCTCGATGGCCTTGATGCGCACGTCGACGATCTCGATGCCGAGGTCCTCGGTTGCGACATTGGCCTCGCGAGCGATATCCAGCATCGTCGTGACGCGCTGCTCGGAAATGACTTCGACCAGTCTGCGCGCGGCGATCTGGTTGCGGATACGGTCTTTCACGATACTGTCG
>JASFSI010000154.1:0-5189 GCA_050114495.1 Lysobacterales bacterium
ATACGACCCGGAGCGGTACGACGAACGTTCGGCGCGCTGGGCCTTCGACTTCGTCGATAACCTGCTGAACCTGAAATTTCAGCAGGCCATAGAGGACGTTCGTGCCGTGCGAGGCCCGTTCGAGCAGGCAATGTTCGATCGCCAGGATGAAATCGAGCGCGAGGCGCTCGCGCTGCTTGAGCAGGACCCGCAAAAAGCCCGGGAATTTCTTAGCGCTTATTCCAACGGCCTGATGGAGCAGGCGACTGCGCTCTATCTGCAGCTGAGGAATGAGCTGATCGTGAAGTATACGAACAACAGGGAATGAGTTTTCGGGTTCGTTCATTCGAGCGCCTGAATACGGGCCGATCCGGGTTGAATGCGACGATTCCGGGTTTGACCATGCCGGCCACTTTCGTTCCGCTTTGGCATGCAATGCTATATCATGTAATCCTAATATATACCGGAGCCAATGATTATGTCCCTTGAAAAAACCGTGGAAGCCTTCGCCGGCTTGATGGTCCTGCTGTCCGTTGCCCTGACCGTCTGGGTGCACCCCTATTTCGTCTGGTTCACCGTGTTTATCGGCGTGAACCTGTTCCAGCAGTCGTTCACCGGGTTCTGCCCCGCGGCGATGGTGTTTCGCGCCATGGGCGTGAAATCGGAGAAAGAGCTGGCGCAGGGACAATGATCGCCCCCGCGCCGTGATAGCCCCGTTCAGCCGGCCTTGATGGTCTCGAGGCCGTGCCCGTTGGGGCCGGTTTCCTCTCTCCGCAGCAGCACGGCGAAAAGCAGTCCCAGGAAGCCGAGCACGGAGAAAATCCAAAGCATCGGCAGGTAGCCATCCGGGTTGCTCGCACTGGCCTGGTTGATGTCGTTGGTGCGCCCGATCAGCCAGTTCATGCCGGCCACGCCGAGCTGCTGTATCAGGAACATCACGGCGTATGCCGTTCCCAGCCGGCGCTCTTCCACGATATAGGCCACCGACGGCCACATGACCGCGGGGATCAGCGAGAAAGCGATACCCATCATGATCACGGGCACGGTCAGCGGCACGACCTGGTAGGCCATCATCAGGTACACCGGCATCAGCAGGATCGAACCGAAAATCATGAACAGCGCCCGCTTGCCCATCTTGTCGCACATCAGGCCGAAAATCGGCGTGGCGATCATCGCGGCCAGCGGCAGCACGCTGTTGAACTGCCCGGCCACGTCACGCGTCAGTTCCCAGGCCTCGATGAAGTACTTGATGGAAAAACTGCGGAAGGGAAAGATCGCCGAGTAGAAGGTCACGCACAGCAGCGTGATCAGCCAGAACGACTTGCTGAAAGTAAACAGGTCGCCGATCACCAGCTTGTCGGTCGCGGCGGCCTGGCCCAGCGTGTACTTGCGTTTTGCGGCAATCTCGAGCAGACCGTAGATGATTGCCCCGACCAGGCAGAACAGGCCGATTACAGCGGCCACCATCAACGGCGGCTGCCAACCGCCCTCGTAGGCGCTACCGGCCCAGGTCGGAGACAGGTCAGCCGCGTAGGATCCCAGCCTGGCGATGGTCAGGTTGACGCCGAAAGCAAAAGCCAGTTCCTTGCCCTTGAACCATTTGGCCAGGGCGCAGGTGATCGCTACGATCAGCGGCTCGGCCCCTACGCCGAGCATGGCACGCGCGGTCAGCATGACCCACAGTTCCGAACTGACGGCGTTCAGAATGCCCGCCGTGGCGCAGATGCCGCCGAACAGGATGGTCGATTTCACCGTTCCCCACTTGTCCACGATCATGCCGCCGACGAGGAGAATCAGGACAGCCGCGATCGAGTACACCGAGTAGAGGCTGCCGATGTTTTCATCGCTGAAACCGAGGTCGGACTTGAGGATGTCCGCGATCGGCGCGATGGAATCGTAGATGTAGTAATTGCCGAACATGGCCAGGCTGATCACGATCAGCACCAGCCAGCGATAGGCGGCGGAAGGTTCCGGCCCCAATTGGCTTTGCGAGGAAAGTTTGGTCATGACGGCGTCCTGTGCGGGAATTCCGTCGAATGTTACAAGAAATCCGGGTTGCGGTCAGATGTGTTGGCTAATCTGGTTGTGCTCGTCCACGATGATCACGCGGGGCCTGTGATTGGCCGCCTCTTCCTCGTCGAATTGCGCGTAGGAAACGATGATGACCCGGTCGCCGGTCTGGACCCGCCGCGCCGCAGCGCCGTTGAGGCACACTTCGCCAGGCTCCCCGAAGATGACGTAGGTCGTCAGCCGGGCTCCATTGTCGATATCGAGCACGTCGACCTTTTCCCACTCGCGCAGCTCCACGGCTTTGCACAGGGCGTGGTCAATGGCCACGGAGCCGCTGTAGTTGATGTTCGCCCCTGTGACGATGGCGCGGTGGATCTTTGATTTCAGCATCTCGATTTTCATGCGTTCAGTTCCTGCGCGATCTTTATGCCTTCCAGGACGAGGTCGGGGTGAGCCTCTTCAAACAGGCCCGCGCCGCTTAGCAGCCCGGCAAATCCGCCGGTTGCGATGACAACCGGGTTGTCGCTGCCGAAACACTCCGAAGCGATGCGGTCCCGTATCTCCCGGATCAATCCGACGTGACCCCAGTACAGGCCGGACTGGATGCTTTCGACCGTCGAACGCCCGCAGGCGGCCGCGGGACGCACAATCTCGACTTTGGGCAGTCGCGCCGTGTTCTGTTCCAGGGCGCGCATAGAGATGCCCAGGCCCGGAACTATGGCGCCGCCGAGGTACTCCCGGCCGGAATTGACAGCTTCGACCGTCGTGGCCGTGCCAAAATCGATGATGATGATGTCCCGGTTCGGGTAGCGCTCCACCGCGCCAACGGCGCCTGCGATCCGGTCGGCCCCGACCTCGGCCGGGTTCTTGTAGCGGATCTTGAGTCCGGTTTTTACGCCGGCCCGCAGAACGAAGGGTTCCGTTTCGAAGTAGCGCCGGCAAGCGTTGATCATGGAGTGGTTCAGGTCAGGCACGACGGAACAGAAACCCACGGCGCCGATATCATCCGGTTCATGGCCGTTTTCACGCACGGCCTGCCGAAAAAAAAGACCCAGTTCGTCCGAGGAAACGCCCCGCTGGGTAGTCCGGCGAAAGCGGGATACGAGTTTTCCGCCCCGAAACAGCCCGACATAAATCTGCGAATTTCCGATATCGATGCACAGTTTCATCAGCGTTCTCCATTGTGCAGGATGTGGACCAGCATGCCGGCCAGTTCAGTCTTGTTTTCGGCCGTGCCCAGCAGGCCCGTGCGGGTGTAAATGGCTGCCCGGTGGCGGTGCTCGCCGATTTCGCCGAGGTCGTTGTGGACCACAAATTCTGCGGTTCCCCGAGCCAGCAGGTCCTCGATGGCCGTCTTGCGCCGTGCTGGATCCGGGTCGTTGGTCAACTTGAAGGCCACGATGCGAATGTCCGGGTTTGCGGACCATTGCTTCAGGCTGTCGAGCAATTTTGGATTGGGTGCAAGTCGCAGCACCAGCTCGTGGCCGCTTTCGATTTTTCCCGTGGTGTCGGCGGGGAGGACTTCACCGTCCAATTCAATGGAAGCCAGCCGGTAGTCGCTGACCGCGGCCAGGTGCACGACAGCGTCGAAATGATGGGTCTCGAGCAGTGCTTTCAACGACGACCCCAGGTCATCGAAAGTGCGGAAGGCGTTCGTTTCACAATCCAGTCCGGAGACATCGACGCGCCGGCCATGCAGCAGGTATACGTCCCAGCCGTGTGCACCGAACGTTCGCGCGATGTTCAGCCCGGTCAGGCCGGTGGACAGGTTTCCGATATAACGGACGCCGTCCAGGGGCTCCTCCGTTCCGCCCGCGGTCACGAGGATCTTCATTGCAATTCGTCCATGATCATTCGGGCGACGTCTTCGGGCTCGATCAGCCGGCCGTGGCCGGTATCTCCGCAGGCCATGCGGCCCTCGCCGGTCGGCAGAATGCGGCAACCCCAGCCGGAAAGCACGTCGATACTGTCCGCCACCGCGGGGTGGGCGAACATATGGCTGTTCATTGCCGGTGCAATCCACCAGGGTTTTCGGAAATTGTTCGCCAGGAACAGGCAGCCGGTCAGATCGTCAGCGTGCCCCGCACGCAACCGCGTCAGGGTGTTGGCGGAACAGGGGTAGACCAGCACCAGGTCGGCCCAGTCGACCAGCTCGATGTGGTCCATGGCCTGCCCGGCTTCGAACATGTCACTGAGCACCTTGCGCCCGGTAAGGCCCTCGAAAGTCGCCTCGCCGACGAAATAGCGCCCCCCTTGCGTCAGGATGACCTGCAGGTCGTAGTCCTCCTGCGCCAGCCGGGAAGCGAGTACTGCGGCTTTGAACGCCGCGATCGAGCCGGTTACGGTCAGTACGATCCTAGATTTTGACATTATCTATCAACCTCACTTTGCCCAGCCTGACGGCGCCGAGAATACGGTCGCCGCGGCGTTCAACATAGTCAATTTCGAAACCGGCGTTTTTCAGCGCCTGTCTCATGGAACTCTCATCCTGCCCGCTCGTCAGCACACGGTAAAATTCCGGCGCAATGGCCCGCTCCGCCGGATCGAGCCTGGCATTGCGAGAACTCATGGCGAGACCGTCGGGCTCGCGTACAACCGGGCAGGCCACGATTTCGAGGTCAAGGAAAAATGCCGCGGCCATGTTCCGGACCAGCTGCAATTGTTGCCAGTCTTTTTCACCGAAGTAGGCGCGGTCTGGCTGCACGATTCCGAATAGTTTCATCACCACGGTCAGCACGCCGTCGAAATGACCGGCCCGATGGACTCCTTCAAGTTCGTGGCTCAGTTCGCTCTCCGTCACGCGATACCGGTAGTCGTCGGGATAGAGTTCATCGTATTCGGGCAGAAATGCGATGTCCGCTCCGGCTGTCTCGGCCTCTGCGAGGTCCTGCTGCAGCGGGCGAGGGTAGTTGACCAGGTCGTCCGGGTCGTCGTATTGCGTCGGATTGACGAAGATCGATAGGGCAGCGATTTCGTTTTCCTCCCGAGCGCGCCTGATCAGGCTCAGGTGACCGTCGTGCAGGGCGCCCATGGTGGGGACGAAGCCGATGGTTTTACCTGCTGTTGCCAATTTACGAAATCGCGTGCCGGCCTCGCGCGGTGATTGCAGGCGCTCAATCACGAATAGCACTCCCCCTCAGCGGGGAAGTCACCCGATGTTACCGCGTTGTGGAAACCATCGAGAGCACGGCTGATGCTGC
>JASFSI010000155.1:0-5155 GCA_050114495.1 Lysobacterales bacterium
ATGGAGACAATAGGTGGGCATGCTCGAGGGGATGCGAAGTTTTTGCCAGGTCGTGGAAGCCGGAGGCTTTGCCGCCGCAGCCCGAAAAACGGGCGTCTCACGGGCCGTGGTGAACAAGCGCGTACGCAAGCTCGAAGAAGCACTCGGCGCACAGCTGTTGCGGCGCAGCACGCGCAAGGTCAGCCCGACCGATACAGGCCTGGCCTTCTACCAGCGCTGCCTGGCGGTGATCACAGAATTCGATGCAGCGGTAGGCGCGGTAAGCGAACTGCAGGAAAACCCAGTCGGGACGCTGCGCATCAATGCGCCGATGACCTTCGGCACACTGCACCTGGGCGATATCATTGCCCGATTCATGTCCGCTTACCCGAAACTGCAGGTCGAAGTATCGCTCAACGACCGTTTCGTCGATCCCATCGAAGAGGGTTTTGACGTTTCCCTGCGCGTCAGCGAGCCGGCCTATTCGACCAGCCTGGTGACGCGGGAGATCACGCGAATGCAGCTGCTGCTGTGTGCATCCCCGGCTTACCTCGAAGTGCATGGCGAACCGAGGCGCCCGGCAGACCTGGCACAGCACCGATTGCTTTATTACGGGTACCAGGCTTCAGGAGTGTACTGGAGGCTGTCGGGGCCGGATGGAAAGCCCCAGACGGTCAGTATCGAACCCGCCATGCGCTCCAACAACGGCGAGATACTGGCGGCGGCGGCGCGCGGCGGCCAGGGAATCACGCTGCTGCCCACTTTTATCGTGGGCGCGGCCCTGCAGAGCGGTGAACTGCGCAGCCTGATGTGTGATTTCCAGCCGGCGCCGCTGACGCTCTGTGCGCTCTATCCCAGGCACCAGCACCTGTCCGGCAAGGTGCGCCTGTTTGTCGACTTCGTGGTCGATGCCATTGGCCAATACCCTTACTGGGACCTGGTTACCTGATGGCTGCCAGCGAATCCTTTCGCAAAAAAATCATGCGAAAGAGATAGAATGTGCCAGAACCGGAGTGCAGCCAAATGATCGAACAGGTCGAAATCGTCGAAAAGCAGCTCGAAGAAGCCGTGCACGAGCAACACAAGAAGGGGCCGGGTACGAACCGCGGCATCGAGACGATGTTCCGCAGCGCCTACCGCGTGCAGATGGAACTCACGGCCCTGGCCGACAACAAGGCCAACATGATGACGTCCATCAACGGCATCATCATCTCCATCATCATCGCGGCGGTCGCGCCGAAGCTCGATGCCAACCCCTGGCTGCTGGTGCCCTCCACGGTCATCCTGATCGGCACGCTCATATCCATCGTTTTTTCGATCCTGGCCGCACGGCCCCGCGTCAATACGGCAACGATTACCCTGGAAGACCTCAAAAACAGCAAGGGAAATATCCTGTTTTTCGGCAACTTCGCGAACCTGGAGAAAAAGCAGTTCACCGAGGGCATGCTCGAGCTGATGTCGGACAAGCACCTGCTCTACGAGACCATGATTCACAATCTGCATGACCTCGGACTGGTGCTGAAAAAGAAATTCGCGCTGCTGAAAATCGCCTACACGGCATTCATGGCCGCCCTGATCCTGGGCGTGCTGTCCTTTATCTCGGTTTTTATCTGGATTCTGCAGCGGGCGGGCTGAGAGCGGGCCGGGCTCTGTTCCAGGAGCACGGCGTAAGCTGCTTGCGCACTCATGCCGCTCGATTATCATGCAGGGCGACTGCGTTCCTTCACAATCACTCCACAATCGCTTTCATTTTGCTCCCTAGAATTGCTCCACATAAGAAAAGACCAACTGCAGGAGCAAACCGTCATGAAACGAATCGTCATCTTTACACTGGCCGTTCTGGCATTGATTTCACCGCTCACGACGCTCGCGCAGCTCGATCCGGCGGAAGCCGGGACGCTGCAGTGGATGCGGGAAGAGGAGAAGCTGGCCCGGGACGTCTACGTCGAACTTTACTCAGTCTGGGCTTTGCCCACGTTCAGTAACATTGCGCAATCCGAGCAGCGTCACATGGACGCCATGCTTACCGAACTGGAATTTTTCGGGCTTGAAGATCCGGTCCAGGATGACACCGTCGGTGTATTTACAGACCCGGTTCTTGCCGGACTGTTCAGTGACCTGGTCCGCCGCGGCGGGGAATCGCTGCTGGAAGCCCTACGGGTGGGTGCGTTCATTGAAGAACTGGACATCGCCGACCTGTGGGAAGCCATCGATGAAACGGACGAGCCCGGTCTGGAATCGGCCTATGAAAACCTCCTGGCGGGATCCAGGAATCACCTGCGCGCCTTTGTCGGTCAGTTCGAGTCGCTTGGAAGCGATTACCAGGCACAGTACCTCAGCCAGGAAGAGGTCGACGCCATCGTCGGCGGCTATGACTTGCCCGAGTCGGACTTTGAAATCAGCGTCGGATTGAACGACGCCTGGTATTACCCGGCAACCCCGGGCCAGGGTTTTTTCATCACCGTCTACCCGCTGTCGCAAACGGTTTTCCTGTCCTGGTTTACATTCGACACGGTGCCCGGTGCGGAGTCGACGGAAGTCGGCCTGGGGTCTTCGGACCAACGCTGGTTGACAGCGCAGGGGCGCTACGAGGGCGCCCAGGCGGACTTGCAGGTTTACGTCACCGCCGGCGGCTTGTTCGATAGCGAAGAACCTCTGCCGGAGACCGTGCCGGATGGGTCAATTCTGCTGAATTTCGACAATTGCAACAGCGGGATGGTCAGTTACGACATTCCTTCGATCGGTCTCAATGGCGTGATCCCGATAGAACGCGTTGCAGCAGACAACGTTGCCCATTGTGAAAACATGGGTGGAAACTCCGCGACAAACTGAACACAGGACATGAAAAAACCCGGCTCGAAGCCGGGTTTTTTCGTTGCTCGATTGCGGCTAGCGGTTTTTCTGCAGGCCACCGGTTCAGACTAGCGGACCCGGAACGGTATGTTGGCGTGACCGGCGCTGCCCTGGCCGTCGTGAACGTAGACGAACAGCCGGTAGGGACCGGGTTTCTTCGGCGCCTTGAATTCAACTTCAGCGCCGCTGCCGCTGAAAGCCGTGTCGATCGTTTCGGGAACGTACTCCTTGTCGCCACCGGTCGCGGTCGTGGTGCTCTCGGCCATGATTTCCCAGGTGAAGTGCAGTGCATCGCCGTCCGGATCGCTGGCTTCAACGCTGGCCTCGTAGCTCTTCCCGGCCTTCAGCTCGATGTTTTTTCCCGCGGCCTTGCCGTTCAGGCGCATACCGCCGGTTTCGGGTGAACGGTTTTCAGGCCACTCGCCGGTCCAGACTTTCTGCATGACGTCCACGGCGCCCGTGCGCGAGCCGTCCTTGAGAAACATGCCGTACCAGGTCGGTGTGCGCTCCTGCTTCTGCCCCCAGAGGAAGACATAATTGCCGATCAGGAGATCCTTGTCGCTGGCGATCGCGATTTCGTGGCTCTTGCGGTAGTGCTCGGCCTTCTCGCTGCTGCTCTGCTCGATCGGCGCGCCCCATTTCGTCGTCTTGACTTCCCAGTGCCCCAGGGCGCCCCACTCGGTGACCATGTAGGGCTTGTCCCAGCCGACCTTGTCCAGGTAGCGCGGCAGGTTCACGATATCGCCGTAAAACTGCACGCTGATGAAATCCAGGTCGGACATCTGCTTGCGGGTGATTTCCGCCAGTTCCGGTCCGAAGCCGGCCAGCGCCGTGGTCGTCGGGTGCTTTCCGTCCACTTCGTGGATCATTTTGGAGATGTCGTTGATCGCGTCGTAGACTTTCGTATTCCTGGCCTGCAGGTTGGGTTCGTTGCCGATCATCCAGGCCAGCAGGGCCGGGTGGTCCTTGTACTTGAGCACCTCGCCCCTGGCGTATTCGAACTGCTTCCTGACGGCTTCCTCGTCGTCGTAGTCGAAACCCTGCCGTTCACGCCCGATCTCGATGCACATCGTGACCGTCATGCCGAGACGCTCGGCTTCGTCCAGCAGTTCCAGGCCGCTGAACTGCTCATTGTCGGTACGCCAGGTACGCATGGAGTTGCCGCCGCGCGAGGCCAGGTCGGCAGGGTTGCTGAATTCCAGCCCCGCGCCGCGGACCTCGTAGGGTTCGCCGCCGCGCAGCAGTTCAAAGGAGCCGTCGCGCTCGACGATCTCGACCGGTATGGCCTCGGCGAGCAGGGTGGTTGAGGACATCATGAGCATCAGGGCCAGGGCCAGGATCAGTTTCAGTTGGAGTCTAGACATGTTTTTGCCAGCTATTTTTTGTAAACGAGTTCGGCTTCGAGCTGTTCCAGGCTGCGTCCCTTGGTTTCCGGGAAGAAACGCGCCACGAAAATCAGACCGGCTACCGCGAACAGGCCATATATCATGAAGGTCATGGACGGACCGAGGTTCTCCAGTTCCCAGGGAAAGACCAGCTGTACGAGAAAGCTGACCGCGGAGTTGATCAGCCCGACGAAGGAAATCGCGATGCCGCGCACCCGGTTCGGGAACAGCTCGGAAAACAGCACCCACATGACCGGGCCGAGTGACATGGCGAAGCCGGCCACGAAACCGAGGATTCCGATCAGGATCAGCGTCGGGTTGATCTCCAGGAGTTCGCCGTCGGGCGAGTAGGTCGCCTGTCCGAAGCCGTAGGCCAGCAGCAGCATGCACAGCGCAATGACCGTCAGACCCACCAGCAGCAGCGGGCGGCGGCCCAGCTTGTCGATGTACAGGATGGCCAGGACCGTGAACACCAGGTTGACCAGGCCGACCAGGATGGCCTGCATGAACGCGGCGTTGGTTCCGAGGCCGGACTGCTCGAATATCATCGGCGCGTAGAAAAAGACCGAGTTGATACCGGTGATCTGCTGCAGAACGGCGATCGTGATGCCGATTGCCAGGACCAGCTTCATGGCCGGCTTGAAGAGGTCGCCGATACCGCCTTTTTCCTCGCTCGCTTCCATTTCGAGTGCGGTGTGAATCTCGGACAGGTCCGATGCGGCCAGTTCCGGGCCGCTGGACCGGTTCAGCACCAGCAGGGCTTCTTCGCTGCGCTCCTGCATGACCAGCCAGCGCGGGCTCTCGGGCACGAAGAACAGGGCCAGGAAATACAGCAGGGCAGGCACGGCCTCCACGCCGAGCATCCAGCGCCAGGACACGAGATCACCGAGCCCCAGGTTGAGGATCAGGTAGTTGCTGAAAAATGCCGCCGAGATACC
>JASFSI010000156.1:0-5153 GCA_050114495.1 Lysobacterales bacterium
AGCGCCGCCCTGACCATGACCGCCCGGCTCGAACGGTCGGCCTGCCGCCCCCAGAGCGGCGCGCTGACCAGGCTGGCCAGGCCGGATGCGAGGATAAAGCTGCCCAGCAGCCAGGCAGGAGAACCTAACTGATCCTGCGCCAGCGCGACAAAGTACGGTGCGCTCAGCGCCGAGCACATCAGGAGCGCGCGCGTCAGTACAAATTTCCCGAATGGTTTGTCTTCGATCAGCAGACGCAGCCGACCCAGGGATTCGGTCGCCGAGCGGCCGCCGCCGGTCTCCCCGGGCTGCTCGTCGACCTGGGCGTAGACGAGGCTGGCCAGCAGCCAGAGGCAGCCGGCAAGCACCAGCAAGAAGCCCAGCAGGGATTGGCCGGGCGCGGCTTCCAGCCCGAACAGCAGGAGAAGACTGACGATCAGCGTCGCCAGGCCTGCCAGGCTGGCGGACCAGCCCGTCAGTTGACCGCGCCGGGACCTGGGTATGGTTTTTCCCATCACGTCCTTTGAAGCCACGGAGCACAAGCCGCGGGCCAGGCTGAACAGGGTCACGCCGGCCAGCAGGGCCCAGCCCGCCGTCGCCCCGCTCAGCAGCAGAACGCTCAGTCCCATCGAGACGACCGCGGCAAACTGCAGCAGGCTCCCCGCCACCCAGACCCACTTGCGGATCGCCATGCGGCGCACCCAGCCACCGATGAACAATTGCGGAATCATCGAGCCCGACTCGCGGATCGGGACGAGAAAACCCAGCACGAAAGCGGGTGCACCGACAACGGTCGTCGCCCAGGCCAGCGTCGTCTTGGGGCTCGACAATTCGTCGCCCAGCTTGGTCAGGAAGGAACTGATGAGCAGGATGACGAAACTCAGGGGGTGCTCACGACAGGCGGACTCGTCGATGTCGTCGCAAACCCGCGCATCCTCCTCGTCTGTCAGCAGGTCGTAAATGCGTTCGCTGACGCTGCGCCAGATGGAATTCGTTTCGCTCATCTAGTCGACGCAGGTTTTCGAAGCTGTCGAATGACAACATTATTATCGTAACAGTTCTGCATCATTTCGTTTTCCCTGAAGTAAGCGATTGTTTCAGAGATTAATTCAGCCGGTGAGGCCGGGGCGACTGCGCGCGGCCGTCATATTTCACACATCGAATTGTCACGCAAAATTCACGACGGTTAAACCGCTTGGTCAAATCGACAACCTAATCTTTCAAGTCTGGCCATTCGGCCAGGAACCTCACAACCGAATACTAACGGGAGAGTCAAACCATGCGTAAAACGAAACTTGCCCTGGCGGTCGCCTCGGCCTTGTTGCTTTCCGGCCCCCTCGCGGCCGGCGAAATCGAATTCCAGGGCGTGAAGGCGCCCACCTCGGACGGTGAGAAGCGTTCGATCCTCGCTGCCAAGAGCGTGCGCGTCGACGGCAAGAAAACCAAGATCGGCTACCACACGATCATGCGCTCCGGCGATCAGCCGGGCGGGCCGGTCGAGTCACCGCTGCCTTTCGGAGCCCTCGTCGATATCGAGGGCAACGAAATCGGCAAAGTCTCCAACGACAACGACTACTCGTCACTGCTGAACATCGACGGCGACGTTTACATGGTGTCGCACTTCGAAAGCCGTCCGGCCGCGATGTACCTGACGGAATTGGACCAGGACGAAAACGGCCTGCTGAGCCCGGTCAAGACACGTCCGCTGGATTTCTCCCACGTCAACGGCGGCTGGGTGCACTGCGCCGGCTCGGTGACGCCCTGGGGCAACCACCTGGGTTCCGAAGAATATCCGCCCGACGCAAAGCAGTGGCGTGACGCTTCTGTATCGTCTTACAACGCTGAAATGGCAAAGTATTTCCCGGACTGGGACGACACGGACACGTATCCGACGATCCAGGATGCGGCGTTGGCCCTGGTGAATCCGTATGACTATGGCTTCACCACCGAGGTCGAAGTGATGGACTTCGACAACGCCACGGTCACCAAGCACTACGCGATGGGCCGCGTCGCCATCGAGCTGTCCTACGTGATGCCGAACGGAAAGACCGTTTACACCTCGGACGACGGTTCGCGCGTCGGCCTGTTTCGATTCGAAGCCGACGCCAAGGATGATCTGAGCGCCGGCACGCTGTACGCCGCGAAATTCCTGCAGGAATCCGACTGGTACGCCGACAAGGACACGCGCGTGGAAGCGAACGAGCGCGATGGCGGATTCGGCTTGATCCAGTGGGTCGAACTCGGACATGCAACCAACGAAGAAATCCGTGGCCTGATCGATCATGGCGGCCTGGATGATGGCCCGATCACCTTCGCGGACATCTTTGAAGAAGACGTCCCGGGCTGCACCGTGATCCAGAACCGCGATGCGTCAAAAGAATGCCTCAAAGTAAAAGACGGTATGGAGCAGGCAGCGGCGTTTCTCGAGACCAGCCGCTACGCCGGAATCATGGGCGCCACCACCGAGTGGGAGAAGATGGAAGGCATTACGCTGGATCCGGAATCCGACACCATGTACCTGGCCATGTCGCGTGTGCGCAACGCGATGACCGACGGCGGTGAGAAGCAGATGGAGCCGACGGTCTGGAACGGCGTGGATGACCTTGCTGAGCTGAAACCGGCCAACCAGATGAGCGTTCCTTACAACTATTGCGGCACGGTTTACGCCCTCGATCTCGACGAAGACCACGTCGCCTGGAGCATCCGCGGCGAGGTATCGGGTATTCCGCGGACTTACGGTCGCGGCGCGCTGGTCGACAACCCCTACGGCGGCTCCAAGGGCCAGGGGCCCTACGCTTCCAACAACTGCGACCTGGACGGTATTTCCGAGCCGGACAACGTCACCTTCATGCCCGGCTACGCCACGCTGATCATCGGCGAGGACACCGGCCAGCACCAGAACGACATGATCTGGGCCTACAACGTTGAGACCAAGGAACTGACCCGTATCCAGACCACGCCTTACGGCTCGGAAACGACGTCGCCGTACTTCTACCCGAACATCAACGGCTTCGGTTACATGACCTCGGTCGTGCAGCACCCCTTCGGCGAGTCCGACCAGGACGCGCTGCAGGTGGACGAAGAGAAGCGCGGATATACCGGTTTCATCGGTCCGTTTCCCGTCATGGACTGAACCAACCCTTTGAACAAAGAGCATTTCACACCGGACCCCAACGGTGTTTTCAAGGCCCCGACCCCCGGGGCCTTTTTTTTAACCAGGCGTGGCATGGAATAATGTGTGTCAACAGTTTTCGAACTCTACTTTCGAGGAACCCATGGTGCTGCCGACGTCTTCCCCAAACGCCATTTCGTCGATCCGACATGGAAGCACCGGAGTGTCGGGGCGATATCCCGGCGACCCGGCCCTCAGGCGTTCGGTTTGACCGCTGAGAAGAAAACCGACGAGGCCCGGTGGTCAGCGCTGATGGCGGCCGCACAGTCGGGTGACGAAACCGCCTACCGGCAACTGCTCAAGGAACTGGCGGAGGTCATCAGGCACTTTCTGCTGAGCCGGTTCGGGCACAGTGAATTCGTCGATGACTGCGTACAGGAGACGCTGATATCGATCCACCAGGCGCGTCATACCTGGGATCCGGCACGACCGTTTCGTGCCTGGCTGTTTGCCATTGTGCGCAACAAATCTATCGACATGTTCCGTCAGCGCCGCACCAGCGCGCGGGCGCTGGAGCACTATCAACGGGACCAGGAGATCCTGGCACAGGCGGGCAGCGAAGGCCGTGTCCAATCTGAAATTTCCAGCGGCCGCCTGCTTGAATCTCTGCCGGAACCGCAGCGGGAAGCCCTCGTGTTGACCAAGTTCATTGGATACAGCGGGGCCGAAGCAGCCCAGCGGCTGGGTATTTCAGAAGGCGCGGTCAAGCTTAGGGTGCACCGGGCCGTTCGAAGTCTGCGGCGCATGCTGGCAAAAGAGGGGTCCGGGTGACTGCGATATGATGTATTTTTCAGTAACCAATTTCGCCTGGCAGCCGTATTCCCGGGAAAGCACGCCGGGTCAAGGCATGAAGACAGGCGCAGGGACGCATGGAGCGAAAGGTAAGCAATGATGAATCGGCAGGATGAATTGATTGATGCCCTGAGCAGCAAGCTGGAACCGGTTAAACCCATGCGCCATGTCAACGCGATGGCGCTGGCCTGGGTTTTGCTGAGTGCCCTGTTCGTCATCGGCGCCACCGACCTGGCCGGCCCCTTGCGGCCCGGCGTGTTTGATCAGCTGGTTTCGAACCCCCGGTTTCTGCTGGAAACCCTGCTGGGCGCTGCAGCCATCACCTGGGTTGGGGTGGCCGCGTTTCGCGCCGCGATTCCGGCGGCACTGACGAAAACGTTCATGCTGACCGGGCTGATCCTGATGGGTCTGTGGCTGGCGCAGTATGTCATCGGCCTGTTTCATCCCGCCCTGGAGCCGTCCACGCTCGGCGTCCGCGCCGCGTGCTATTTCGAAACCATGGCCTATGCCTTGCCGCCCACCCTCGTCGCGATCCTGCTGGCGAGGCGGTTCTATCCCCTGCAATGGCTGAAGGCCGCGATGGTCTTCGGGCTCACCGCCGGCATGATGCCAGCGTTGTACATGCAACTGGCCTGCATGTATGAACCCGCTCATATTCTCGCTTTCCACATTCTTCCCGGCCTTGCCATGGTGTTCGTCGGCATCGTCGTCGCGGTCATCGCAAAGCCCAAAAGCACGGGCCTGGAAAAAAACTGATTTTTTTCGACCACCCGTAACCATTCCTCCTCGGTCCACGTATCCGCTTGCGAAACCCGCCAAGGGTTTTCATTTCCGCTCCCGGTGAGCGGGTTGCCAAACGTGATACGCGACAGCTGATTCACACAAATCGACTTGAGAGGAGAACACAACCATGAACAAGGTGAAACTTGCAACGACCATCGGCCTGGCCTGCCTGGTGACCCTGGCATCTTCCAATGCCTTTGCGAAGAAAGAACGCACCAATGGACGCGGCGCCAGCGGTGTGCCCGTCATTTACGTCACGTCCCAGGACCGGTACTACGACACGATCCTGCTGGGCGACCTGCCCTACAACGGAACGGACAATTTCCAGCTCCTGGAAATGACCGGACCGACCGGCGTACAGACCGAATTCGGTCCGACCGATACGGGCTACTACGGCGGCCGCTGGTGGGTTGACGCCAATCCGAAC
>JASFSI010000157.1:0-5112 GCA_050114495.1 Lysobacterales bacterium
AGCTTGATCTTGACCAGTTCGTGCCGGTCCAGCGCGGATTCTATTTCGCTCATGACGTTTTCGGTCAGGCCTTTGTCAGCCACGGTGACCACCGGTTTCAGGTGGTGGCACAGTCCGCGGAGGTGGCGTAACTGGCGGTTGCTCAATGTCATATCGAAATTCCGGCTGTGGCAAACTGGGGTCGTATCGTGGCAGCGGATTTTATCACGAGGACGCAGGCGGAGCATGGGCAAAAGCAAAAGCAGCAAGCGTTGGCTTTCGGAGCACTTCGACGATGCCTACGTGAAGATGGCGCAGCAGCAAGGCCTGCGCTCGAGGTCGGCGTTCAAGTTGATCGAGCTCCAGGAAAAGCATGATTTGATCCGGCCCGGAATGACCGTCATCGACCTCGGCGCGGCGCCCGGAGGCTGGTGCCAGGTCGCGGCGCCCCTGGTTGGCGAAGCGGGCCGCGTGATCGGCCTGGACATCCTGGATATGGAGCCGTTGCCCGGCGTGGTCTTTATCCACGGCGACTTCACCGAGGATGAGCCGCTCCATCGCCTGGAGGCGGAATTGAAAGGCGAGCCCGTCGATCTTGTGTTGTCGGACATGGCACCCAATATGAGTGGAGTGGCGGCCATCGATCAGGCCAAGGCCATGTACCTCGCAGAACTCGCGCTGGAGTTCGTGCGGGAGCACCTGAGGCAGGGCGGCGGTTTCGTGGTCAAACTGTTCCAGGGCACGGATTTCGACAGCTACGTGCGCGAGGTGCGCGCGCTGTTCGATAAGGTCCAGGTGAAAAAGCCGAAGGCTTCACGGCCGCGAAGCAAGGAAGTGTACCTGCTGGCCCGTGGGCGAAAAGTGCAATAAAGTGAAGATGAAATATACGAGGATTGAGACTTGAACGACCTTGCCAAACAACTGCTGACCTGGGCAATCATCGCTATTGTCCTCGTCTCCATTTTCAATCACTACGCCAATGTCGGCACGGTGCAGAATTCCATTCCTTACTCGGAATTCCTCGAGGATGTGCGAAGCGGACAGATAGCGGAAGTGCAAATCCAGAGCACACCCAGCGGTTGGGGCATCAGCGGCACGATGGGTGACGGCCAGGCGTTCGAGACCTTTGGCCCGCCCGATGACCAATTGGTCAATGACCTGGTGGAAAACGGCGTCGAGTTCACCGCGGAAAAACCCGAGGAACGTTCGGTGCTGGTCGAACTGCTCATCGGTATCGCCCCGATTCTTCTGCTGATCGGCGTATGGGTCTATTTCATGCGCCAGATGCAGGGCGGTGGCAGCGGCGGCCGGGGCGCGATGTCCTTTGGCAAGAGCCGCGCCAAGCTGCAGGGCGAGGACCAGGTCAAGGTGACATTCGAGGATGTCGCGGGCGTCGAGGAAGCCAAGGAAGAAGTCGGTGAACTGGTCGAATTCCTGCGCAACCCCGGAAAATTCCAGAAACTCGGCGGTCATATTCCGCGCGGCGTGTTGATGGTCGGGTCGCCCGGCACGGGCAAGACCCTGCTGGCCAGGGCCATTGCGGGCGAAGCCAAAGTGCCCTTTTTCTCTATTTCCGGTTCAGATTTCGTGGAGATGTTTGTCGGTGTCGGTGCGTCCCGCGTGCGCGACATGTTCGAGCAAGCCAAGAAACACGCGCCATGCATCATTTTCATCGATGAAATCGACGCTGTCGGGCGCCACCGCGGTGCCGGCCTGGGCGGCGGGCACGACGAGCGCGAACAGACCCTAAACCAGCTGTTGGTCGAAATGGACGGCTTCGAAGGCGGTGAAGGTGTGATCGTGATCGCCGCGACCAACCGGCCGGACGTGCTCGACCCGGCACTGCTGCGCCCGGGCCGTTTCGATCGCCAGGTGGTGGTGCCGCTGCCCGATATTCGCGGACGCGAGGCGATTCTCAAGGTCCACATGCGCAAGGTGCCGATCGACGACAACGTGAACGCCAAGGTGATCGCGCGCGGAACACCCGGTTTCTCCGGCGCGGACCTGGCCAACCTGGTCAACGAGGCGGCGTTGTTCGCCGCACGCGACAACGCCCGGCTGGTCAACATGGACCACTTGGACCGGGCCAAGGACAAGATCATGATGGGCTCGGAACGCCGCTCCATGGTCATGTCCGAGGACGAAAAGAAACTCACCGCCTACCACGAGGCCGGGCACGCCATCGTCGGCCGCCTGGTGCCGGAACACGACCCGGTATACAAGGTCACGATCATTCCGCGCGGCCGCGCACTGGGTGTGACGATGTTCCTTCCGGAGCAGGACAAGTACAGCATCTCGCGCAAGCAGCTGGACAGCCAGTTGTCCAGCCTGTTTGGCGGCCGCGTCGCCGAGGAACTGATTTTCGGCACGGAGAACGTGACCACCGGCGCCTCGAACGACATCGAGCGCGCTACATCCATTGCGCGCAACATGGTCACCAAGTGGGGCCTAACCGAAAATCTCGGCCCACTGACCTACTCCGAAGACGAGGACGAGGTGTTCCTTGGTCGGTCGGTCACGCAGCACAAACACGTGTCGGACGATACCGCCCGCCTGATCGACAAGGAGGTTCGGGCCATTATCGATGCCGCGCACGGCAGGGCGAAAGACCTGCTCATGTCCAACATGGAGAAACTGCACCTCATGGCGGACGCGTTGATCCGCTACGAGACCATCGATACCGCCCAGATCGACCAGATCATGGAGGGCCGCGAGCCGGATCCGCCCGAGGGCTGGCAGGATGGCAGCTCCGAGCCCGGTGATGGCGCTGAAAAGCCGGCGGGCGAAGAGGGCCGCAACCCGATCGGCGGGCCGGCGGAACAGGTCTGAGAACGCGCGGCGGGCGCTCTTCCCGCCGCGAGACATCATGCGCAGTCAGCGTTAAAATCGCTCGATGACTCGCAAATACTTCGGAACGGATGGCGTTCGTGGCCGGGTGGGTGAATTTCCCATCACGGCCGATTGGGTTCTTCGGCTGGGCAGAGCGGCCGGGGTCGTGCTCGCCAGGAACGACGACCGCGCGGTCGTCATCGGCAAGGACACACGTATTTCCGGCTACATGTTCGAATCGGCGCTGGAAGCCGGGCTGGCCGCCGGCGGCGCCAACGTTCTGCTGTTGGGGCCCATGCCCACACCCGGCGTAGCCTATCTCACGCGCACGCTCTACGCCTGTGCCGGCATCGTCATTTCCGCGTCCCACAACTCCTACGAAGACAACGGCATCAAGTTTTTTTCCGAGACGGGTGAAAAACTGGCGGACGACATCGAGTTGGCGATCGAGGAAGAAATCGACCGGCCGTTCCAGACGGTCGGTGCCGAGGACATGGGCAGGGCGGCCCGGGTAGACGATGCGGCCGGACGCTACATCGAGTTCTGCAAGGGCACGATGCCGTTCGGCACGCTGCTGAACGGTATGAAGGTCGCACTCGACTGCGCAAACGGCGCGACCTATCGCGTTGCTCCGGCCATCCTCAGGGAGCTGGGCGCGCAGGTGAGCTGTATCGGCGACGAACCCAACGGGACCAACATCAACGAGAACTGCGGTTCGACGGCGCCTGCCGCGATGCTGCGGCACGTGATCGATACCGGCGCCGACGTGGGCATAGCGCTCGACGGTGACGGCGACCGGGTCATGATGGCCGATGCCGAGGGCAACCTCGTCGATGGTGACGACATGCTCTACATCATCGCCAGTGCGCGCAAGGCCGAGGGTACGTTCCACGGCGGCGTCGTGGGCACCCTGATGTCCAATTTCGGCCTGGAGCAGGCGCTTGCGCGTCTCGACATTCCCTTTGTCCGGGTGGACGTGGGTGACCGCTATGTTCACCAGGCGCTGCTCAACCGGGGTTGGCTGCTGGGCGGCGAAGCCTCGGGACACGTGCTCGCGCTTGACCGGGCGAGCACCGGGGACGGAATGGTCAGCGCGCTGATCGTGCTTGAACTGATGGCGTCGAGCGGCAAGAGCCTGAAAGAATTGAAAATCGGCATGGAGAAATATCCCCAGACGATGATCAACGTGCCCGTATCGCCGGCCGGAAAAGACAAGCTGGATCAGTCGCATCGATTGCGGCAGGCCGTTGCCGAGGTCGAGAGGGAACTCGCGGGAGCAGGGCGGGTCATCCTGCGGCCTTCGGGTACCGAACCGCTGGTCCGCGTCACCCTCGAGGGCGCCGACCCGGCGCTGGTGCAGCGCCTGACCGAACAGCTGGCGGACACGGTCCGGTCCGAACTGGGCGGCTGAACATGGCGCGCGAAGTGCCCGTGCTCGATCTGGGGCGCCTGGAAAAAGATGCGCATAATCTGGTCAGGGAGGCAGGCGCCGCCTACCGTGAATACGGTTTCTGCGGATTTCGCAATCACGGTATCCCACAGGGCGTGATCGACGCTGCGTACGACGACATCCGGGATTTCTTTGCGCTGCCTGCGGAGCTGAAGTGTGCCTACCGATCCGTCGATGGAGGGCAACGTGGGTACACGCCTCTGGGAACCGAGCATGCCCGCGACAACCCGGTTCCGGACCTGAAGGAGTTCTGGCACACCGGCCGTGAAATGGGCCCGGACAATCCCTGGCCTGACATCATGCGCCCCAACCGCTGGCCGCAGGAAGTGCCGGCGTTCCGTGAAAGCGTGATGGCGCTGTACGGGCATCTCGATGAGCTGGGAAGACGTATCCTGGGGATCATTGCGCGCTCGCTGGGCTTGCCGGAAGGCTGGTTCGATGAGCCGGTTCGCCGCGGCAACAGCATTCTGAGAGCCATTCACTACCCGCCGCTGAGCGGGCCAGCCGGCCCCGCCGTGCGCGCGGCGCGACACGAAGACATCAACCTGATCACCCTGCTGATCGGCTCCAGCGATGCCGGGCTGGAGATCCTTGCCCGGGACGGCAGCTGGGTGCCGGTGACCAGTATTCCGGGCACGATCGTGGTCAACGTGGGCGACATGATGAAGCGGCTGACCAACCACGTTCTCCCTTCCACACCGCACCGCGTGGTCAACCCGCCGGCGGAACGGGCCGGCGAGGCGCGTTACTCGATTCCGTTTTTCATTCATCCCGACCCGGATTTCGTGATCGAAACGCTGCCGCAGTGCATTTCGAAAGACAACCCGAACCGCTATCCGGAACCGCTTTCCTCG
>JASFSI010000158.1:0-5094 GCA_050114495.1 Lysobacterales bacterium
TTCGGCCCGGCGACGCAAGCGAAGATAGTGCAGATCGTGGCACTGGTAAATGATCGCGGCGGGGGTGTATTGGCGGACCCCGGGAAGAAACCGTGCGGTCGGCTCGGGTTTGTTGAAGAACACGAAATCGATGCCGGCGCCGTTGTCACGCAGCCACTCGTCCCAGTGGTCCCGGTACCAGTCACCGTCCAGCGTTTCGATACCGAGCCGGTTGAGTTCACTGGAGTAGGGTTCGAGCCGCGTGAAGTCGGCCGCCAGGAAAAGGACGTTCAGCCCGGATTCGACCAGCAGTTTCAGGTACAGAAAATTCGTGCGCGAACCGGCATACAGGTCGTACTGGGGAACCTGGTAATCGACAAACAGCAGCGTCGGTTTCCGCTCCCGCTCGCCGGAGCGAATCGTCTGGTCCCTCATTATCCCTTTGCGTCCCGGGCGGATCCGTCAGTCGACTTTTTCGACCCGGCAGGTCAGTTCGCTGGCGTGGTCGGTCTTGCTGAGCGTGGCCGTCATGCTTTCACGGTCCAGGGTGAACGTGGCCCACAGTTTTTCGCGCGGCGCATACGGAGCCCTGGCGTATTTGAATATGATTTCTTCAGGGGTGACGGCGTACTGGTAGCGGAACTTGCTCTTTTTACTGACATCGCAGCCTTTACCGCCCTGGTAAACGTAGGTCGGCTTTTGATCGTCGAAATCATCTGTATCGACGAGGAAAGTGTGCGTGCTGTGGGTGTTGTTGGGCCCGCAACCGGTCTTGCCATCCCAGGCCGGACGCTCGCAAACATACAGCAGACTCTCTGCAAAGGTTGAAGCGCTGAAAAGAAGGACTGCCAGGACGATGATTGAACGTAGCATTTTGAAATTACTCCACGACTGTCTTGAGCCGTATTTTACAGCAAGTTCAGACACGGGCACTGACCGAGAAGTCATGCATTCAAGTAGCGTGTTTCGACCCGGCGTGATCAGAACTGTTCCTTCGGGAACATGCGGAATATCGCATCCATCACGCGCTGGCTGCCGCTGCGGGCCGGCTGCCGGTCGACCGTTTCGTCGCTGTTGACCCAGTAGAGTTCGCCGTCGTCATCGAGCAGAACACGCCAGGCATTTTCAGGCGACATGTTGCGCTCCATGAGTTGAGCCAGCGCATCGGCCAGTCCGGGACTGTCGATGAAAGCGCCTGCCTCGGTATTGATGTTGATCGAGCGGGGATCAAAATTCATGGAGCCGATGAATGAATACCGCCGGTCGACCACGAACGCCTTGGTGTGCAGCCCGACAAAACTGCCCTCGATCGGCGGCACGTCGACCAGGGACTGGATCGCTGCATCGGCCCGAAGCTCATAGAGTTCGGTTCCGGCCTCGATGAAGTCGTCGCGCCAGGCCTTGTAATGACTGTTGACGGCCGGAACGTCGTGCGAAGCCAGCGAATTGGTCAAAATGCGCACGTTCACGCCTTCGGCGACGAGCCCCTGCAGGAAATCGATGGCCGGTTGCGCCGGAATGATGTAGGCATTGGTGATCAGCAACTCGCTTTCGGCAAGGCCGAGCAAGCCAAAAAGACGCGAGGCGACGATTTGCTCGATCGCTTCACCGCTTGCCTCGTCGTAGATCAACTCGCTCGTTCCGGGGTGCAGTGTTTTCTCCAAATCCCGAAGACGAACGCCCCAGTCCGCCGGCTCGACGCCAAACGCTTTCAGTTCCTCGGCTGCGCGGTTGGTTTGCTGGATTTGCTGCCACGCTTCTTCAGCAAATTTTTCATTGGGTTCCAGGTCGAGACTTGCTGCGGACGCCACCCACTCGCTGTTCCAGAAATGATCGAACATGCCGTTGGCCTGGCGCGCAATGGCCCCGAAACCCAGCACGTCCAGGTCGTGAAAGTTGTAGTCGGGACTCAGGCCGAAATAATGGTCGCCGATATTGCGCCCGCCGACGATGGCCGCATTGCCATCGGCGATCAACAGCTTGTCGTGCATGCGGGAGTTGAGCCGTTCCATCCGCGCGATTGCCTGGCCGGCGCGGGCAAGTGAGCCGCGCTTCGTCCAGGGGTTGAACAGGCGGAACTTGATGTTTTCCTCCCGCTCGAGCTCGTAGAGCACCTGGTCCTGTCCGATCGTCAGCAGGTCATCGACGATGAGGCGCACTTTCACGCCGCGCCGCGCCGCCCGTATGGCGCGTTCGAGGATCAGGCGGCCGCTGTTGTCCGGGTACCAGAGGTAGGTCTGGATATCGAGTGAAGACACGGCAGAGTCGATCAGGGCCAGACGGTAATCCAATGCATCCTTGCTTCCATCGAGGAGCATGAAACCGGAATGATCGGGACCGTGCCGACGCATGATGTCATCGGCCATGGCCCAAAGAATGCCTTGTGTCGCTGGCGTCAAGGCATAGGATTTTTCTTCTACGGCAGCATCCTCCCGAAGCGTCGGCGTCGAGCATGCCGTCAGCAGCAGCAGGCAGCAGAACGTGAGCATGCCAACGAACCGTGAATACGTCCATGTGGAATCGGGCAGGGTGGTCTTGTGTTTCATGGGGTCGTATCTCCGGGTGCGAGAACCGAGCCGCCTCCGCCGTGGGGCATGCGCCAGGGAATAAAACGGATATCGGACAGCGGAACCGGATCGGAGCTGAGCCACAGCACGAGCCGGTAACCGTCCGTAAACCAGGGATCCCCCGTCAGGTTTCCGCGTGGCTTGTCCGCTGACACGGCACCCACGCCACCAACGTAGGCAAATCCATTGAGCGCCTGCGCGTAGGCCAGGTTCTCCAGCAGGTATTCGCGTGTCTCATCGACATTCGGGTCAATCTTGTGCGTCGTGATGGTCTTGCGGGTAAAGCGAACCCCGATATCACGGCTGATCTGCCCGATCCAGACCGGCAAGCCTTCGTACGTGTAGTTCGACATCCACAACCGCAGGTGATTGCGTTCGTGGATGTTTTCCCTGATCCATTGGAAAGCCACGTCCTGCCTTCGACCGAAGGCATACAGGCTGCTGACCGGGGAGTAACGGTATTCACCGCCGCTGAAAAACGACTTGGCCGTCTTCCACGCAGAGGCGCTGCTTACGGTCTCGGTCTCGTCCCAGCCAGCCCGAATAAATGCCGTGTAAAGATCCAGGGGCTCGCCGATCAACACCAGGTTGAGCGGGTCACCGGTGTTTTTTCCGGTTTTGTCCGTGACGCAGCAGGCTGCAGACTCGAGTGTTTCAACGAGGTCTTCCGCCGACAGTTCCGTTTTGCCCTCAGGCGGCCACAATGCCTTCCAGTCGACATCGTAGTGATCGACGCGCAGGCCGGGAACCGGTATGAAAAAAACGAAGGTGTCGAATGACCCCGGGCCTCTTATATCGACGTTGAACGCCTTGGTGCCTTCATCCAGCCCGGTGAAAACGAAACCGCTGAGCGAGCCTCCCGGCTCCACCATCAGGTTGATGCTCTGGTCCATGAAAAACGTGTTGACGAGCACGGTGGACTTTTCGGATTCCCGAATATCGAGATTGGCGACTTCGAGCGGCGAGTAATAGTGCGGATCCAGCCCCACGGGGAGAAAAGTGATCGCCTCGTTACGGTTGTTTTCGATGCTGATCCATACCGGTTGAATTCCTTTTTTATACAGATCGTTACCGAATATATCTAAAGTTTCTTTTGAACTAGGGACCGCGGCCGAAACACGGACGCCGTTGGCTTCCTGGGTCTGGATCCGTTCACGAAAATCACCTTCTCGAAGCCATTCTTTGACCTGGACCGGTGCGGAACAGGCAGGGGCGACGACGGTCAGTGCTCCCAGCAGAACAAGCGTCAGAGCAGACCGGGCCCAGCGGTTCATCGTTCTTCCTCGAACAGTGTGGCAGGCCGGAACCAATCGACCAGGCGGGCTTCGGAAAGGGCGGTCGGTCGCCCGGAAACCCAGATCACGCTGCGCAGGGCATCGCGTGTGAACCACGGGTTTCCATTGAAATCCCGCACCGGATCGTCGGGGGAAACCTGGATTCCCGATTCGGACCAACCCCAACGCAGCAATGACTGAGAATACCAGAGATCCTGCAGCAGGTAATTACGGCCGTCACTGGCGTCGGGGTCCAGATTGACGCCCCAGACATAGTCGCCGATCTCGAAACGACGGCCGACCGCGTGACGCACCTGACCGGCCCACAGGAGTTGACCGGAAACCCGTGCCGGGGCCAGCCAGAGGCTCAGCTCCAAACGATCGCGTGTCCTGTTGCGTCCCTTGCGGAATATGGCGTCGGGCGTCCGGCCGAACAGATACTGAGCGCCGCTCAGGTAGTTTTCGTCGCGGGCATAAGAGGTTTCCGACCAGCCCGCACGCAGCAGCGCACGAAGCAGGTCGGCGCCGTTCGCCACCAGGAACACGTCAACCGGCCGACCGTTCGAATCGTCGGCGCGGTTGCGGGTACAGCAGGGATAGGAATGGAGCAGGGTGCGCAGTCCCTCTTGATCCACGTCCTGTATCTCATTGGCAGCATAAATTGTTTTGAATTCGACTTCCGCATGGTCCGGGACAAAACCAGGGACTTGCAGAAAAAACATGAACTGGGCCAGGTCGTTCCCACCGGTCGTGTCGAAAATATCGAGATTGAACGCCTTGGTTCCCTGGTTCAGGTTGGTGAATACGTAACCGGAAACGGTCTGCCCGGGCAGAACCTGGCGCGGCAGCCCGGATGCATGCAAATGGGTTTCCATGTCCTTCCAGCCCTGTTTTGAAAATTGCTTGCGAAAGATATAAGCGACTTCCATGGGCGGAAAGTACTTCGGATCCACGCTGGACAGGCTGACCCGGGCTCTTGACGGCGAGGCGTTGTATATTTCAAACCATACCGGCTGTATACCCCGATCGTAAAGCGGAGCACCGAACAGCCGTTTCGTCTCATCGGCGCTCGGCACAACGGCGCGAACGTGGTAATCGCCGAGGACCTGCGATTCGGCCCGCGCGCGAAAGTCAACGTCGTCGAGTGACTCGTATCGGTAAGGGGCCGTTGAACAGGCAGAAACAAGGCTCAGCGCGAGCAGCACGAGGGACGCCTTTACATACCAACGAACCCCAAATTGCTTAAGCGTTTCTCCAGCCTGTCCGGTATAACG
>JASFSI010000159.1:0-5084 GCA_050114495.1 Lysobacterales bacterium
GGCCTTGGCCTCGACCTGGTAGTGCCTGTCCACGTAGAGCTGTCCCAGCAGTTCGCCCATGGTTCCGTTCAGTGCATTGACCGCGCGCTTCCATTTCGGCTGCGGCTCTTCGATGCCGGACAGACCGGCCTCGTAAAAATCGAAATTGGCCTGGAAGAAATCGTCTCCCAGCAGCGGTGCAAAGGCATCGATGGTCTGGAACGTCAGGTAATCCTTCCAGGTTTCCAGCGGGGTTTCGGCCAGGATGGTGCTGGCGTTTTCATAGAAGCTCGGCTGGCGCACGATAAAGAATTCGCGGCCGGGAATCTGCGCCGCTTCCATGGCCATCGCCCAGGGATAGTTGGGCGCCATCTCTTCGAGTTGCGCCAGGGTCTTGCGGTTGTAGGTGGCCACCGGGTTGCGGTTCTGCTCTTTCGTCCAGTGGGCCTCGGCCAGGGCGTGCTCGAGGTCGTAAATGGCCTCGGCTTTGTCCACGCCGTCCGCGATACCGGCCATTTCAAAGACCTTGGCCACGTAGTCGCGGAACAGTTCGCGGCCCTCGACGAACTGAATGTCGTCGAGCAGGTAATAATCGCGGTCGGGCAGGGTGATGCCGGACTCGACGATATACACCACGTTAGTGTTCGGGTCTTTCATGTCCGAGAAGACGCCGGCTGCCAGCGGAGAGTCGACGCCGTAAACGCCCAGTGTCACGAAGGCGCGGAACAGGTCGTCGGTGGTTTCGATCGCGGCGATCTCGTCGAGTTCAGCCCGAATGGCCTCGATACCCAGTTCATTCGGTCTTTCGGAATCCATAAACGCGTTGTAATAGTCGCGGATCTTCTGCGTGGCGCTGCCGGGCTCCACGTTTTGGGCCGCGCTGACTTCTTCGACGAGGGCGCGCACATCTTTCTGTGCATTTTCACGCAGCTTGTCAAAGGTGCCCCAGCGCGCCTTGTCCGCTGGCATCACGGTTTCCGCCACCCACTTGCCGTTGACGTGATCAAAAAAATCGTCCTGCGCGCGAACCGTGGTGTCGAAGCCGCTGGTGTCGATGCCGCTGCTCAGTTCGACCGGGGGCGCCGCTGCGGTCTCGGTGGGTGTGTCGGCCTGCGAAACGGCCGGTGCCTCTTCGGCCTGCTGCTGGCAGGCGCTGAGGCCAAGTGCTGCGGTAATGGCAGCCGCGAGTGCCATTGATTTGCGGTATTTCATTGGATTCCTCGTGAATGATGGCTGGTGAAACCGGCACACTATAGCGAAAGCCGAGCGGGCTTGCAGGTGCCGAAAGTCCGGTATACTCGAAGGGTCCGAAACATTCCCGACTCGCTATGACTCGTTGGCGTCCGCCACAGGCAAAAAGCAGCCCCTACATCACACCGGAAGGCGCCCGCGCGCTCGATACCGAGCTCAAGTCGCTGTGGAAGCTGCGCCGCACGGAGGTGGTGCCTGCGCTCTCGGCCGCCGCTGCCGAGGGCGACCGTTCGGAAAACGCCGAGTACACCTATCGCAAGAAGCAGCTGGCCGAGATCGACCGGCGCGTGCGTTACCTCTCCAGGCGCCTCGATGAAGTCGAGGTGGTGCATCACTCGCCGCCCGATCACGGACGGATCTATTTTGGCGCCATGGTCGAACTGGAGGACGAAGCGGGCGATACCTTCAGCTACCGGATCGTCGGCGCGGACGAGACCGATGCGGCCAAAGGTTGGATTTCGGTTGATTCACCACTGGCCCGGGCGCTGATGGGTAAATCCGTTGACGCGGCGGTTTCGGTGGAGTTGCCCGGAGGTCAGTCGGAGTTCACTATCCTGTCCGTCGATTACCGCTGAATATATTTTCTCCAATTCAATTCACTGGCGCTGCAAGTGGCTGTCAATGAGCCGCAAGCAAGCAGATACTCTTTTTTACAGGGTCTGAAAAACAGGATGTTTTTCACCGAAGCGACACAAGGATGTGTTCAAGCGTCCCTGGAAAAAAGAGTATCCGCTTTCTTGCTTGAGTTTTCCGGGGCAGCAGGCTGTTTGGCATTAGCAGGCTGTGATTTAGCTTTCTGCGCTGTTGAAGAGACCGGGAAGAGGCCGTTACTGGAGAGGCGTCCGTAATGCCCTCTGACGGGGCGTATGAGAACAGGACGTTCTCATTCGAGCGATACAGGGATGTACTCGAGCGTCCCCGGAAGAGGGTATACGGATACCTCGACCTGCTGCGTCCTGCAACAGGCAAAAAAAACGGCTGAAAGGTCTTGAAAAAAATTGCTCTGATTCCCATCTATGGATTGCGGTCGCCGAATGGGACCGCAGGCGTCTCCGGCCTGATGGCGGAGGCAAAAAACGGACCAAACCGAATTGCTTCAATGGAGGATACGGTAATGACTACTTTTGATTTTGCACCCCTTTTTCGCACCTCGATCGGTTACGACCGCCTGGCGTCCCTGATGAACGCTTCCATGCGCGGTGAAAACGGCAACTCCTATCCGCCCTACAATATCCAAAAGGCGGGTGAGGACCGGTATCGCATCACGATGGCCGTGGCCGGTTTCGACGAGAGCGAACTCGATATCGTCTCAGAACACAACAGGCTGACCGTTACGGGCAACAAGGCCCAGGAAGAAGAAAGCGAAGACAACGCTTACCTGTATCGCGGCATCGCCACGCGGTCCTTTGAGCGCCGCTTCAACCTGGCGGATCACGTCAAGGTGTCCGGCGCGCGGCTCGACAACGGTCTGCTGCACATCGAACTCGAGCGCGAAATTCCGGAGGCCATGAAGCCCCGGAAGATCGAAATCGGCTCGACTCGCGGCCTGCTCTCGGGCAAGTCCGGAAAAAAAGTGGCCTGAAGAAAACCAGGACCGCTGACTGACGGAAGGGCGCCTTGTTATGGCGCCCTTCTTTTTGCGTAAAATAGTGCCCGCTGACCCCTGCATCGAAGGACCCGAAGCTGGCGTGAAAAAATTCCTGTTCTGGCCCTACCAGATTTATGCCTGGCTGGTGTTTTACCCGCTGGCCGTGCTGATTACATTTGTTTGCGCCTCCGGGGCCGTCCTTTCTGCCTGGCTGGTCAACCCGCACTTCGCCAGTCGTGTATTCGGCACCGGGTGGGCAAGGATACTGTCCGCGCTGACGCCGATGCGCGTTGACGTCGAGGGCGCAGCGCATGCGCAGCCGGGCAACAGTTACATCGTGGTCAGCAATCACCAGAGCGTGTTCGATATTCTCGTGCTCTACGGCTGGCTGGACCTGGATCTCAAGTGGGTCATGAAAGCGGAACTGCGAAAAATGCCCGCCATCGGTATCAGTTGCGAGACGATTGGTCATATCTATGTCGATCGCAAGGACCGTGTGAAAGCGAGGCAGGCGATAAACGATGCCCTGGACAGGCTGGGAGACGGGATCGGCATTCTCTTTTTTGCGGAGGGCACTCGAAGCGGCGACGGCAAGTTGCTGCCCTTCAAGAAAGGCGCGTTCCACACGGCCATCGAACAGCAGGTTCCCTTGCTTCCCGTATCGGTCGTCGGCACGCGGGATATCATGCCCGCTCGAAGTCTTTTGCCTTTTCCGGGACGGGTGCGGCTGATTATTCACGAGGCGATTCCAACCGAAGGCATGACGCACGATGACCTGGGTGAACTGCTGAACAGGACACGGGATATCATCGCGGCCGGCCTGGAAAGCAGGTCCGGCTGAAATGGCGCTGCAGACACCGGATCCCCGCTATACGCATTCAAAGCGGGCCCGCTCCAATTTCCGGCTGTCGATGCGCATCGCCCTGGTGTTGATCGGCATTATCTGGACGGTGTTCATTATCGACAGCGCTTTCGGGCTGCGCCTGGCGCGCTTCGGCTTGCGGCCGGGTTCCGTCGAGGGATTGCTGGGTGTTTTCACTGCGCCCCTGCTGCACGCCAATTTTCAGCACATTCTCTCCAACACGCTGCCGCTGTTCATTTCGCTGGTGGCGGTCCTTTACCTGTTTCCGAACTCGGCCTTGCGCGTGGTACCGGCGACGTGGCTGGGTTCGGGCCTGCTGGCCTGGTTTTTCGCCCGGCCGAGCCTGCATATCGGCGCCAGTGGGATGGTTTACGGGCTGCTCGCTTTCGTTTTCTTCAGCGGCCTGCTGAAACGAGACATGCGCTCCATCTCGGTATCCCTGCTGATCGCTTTCCTCTACGGCTCGATGGTCTGGGGCATTTTGCCGACGCGCCCGCAGATGTCATGGGAAACCCACCTCGCGGGAGCGGTCGTCGGCGTCATGATGGCCATCGTTTACCGCCATTGGGACCGGGTGCCGGTCAAGCGTTACGATTGGGAAGACGACGACTCCATTCCTGATTGGTTTCCGGACGACAAGGAATGATCAGGCCGGTTCTTTATTCGACTCTAGCGGTGGTGCTTGTTTTCCTGGGCGGAGCGCTGTTGCTGCCGTCTGAAGTTCGCTTCGAGCGCAGCGTGACCATCGATCGGCCCGTCAGCACGGTGTTCACGGTACTGGAACGCCCGGAATACGTGGCGCTGTGGCTTCCCAGGCTGGCGGATGAAAAGACCCGTGTCACCTTTGACGGGCCGCGCTCCGGTCCGGGTGCGGTGCTGGATTGGTCCGGAAAAATGCGCAAAACAGGCACGGGCCGCCTGGAAATCGTTCACAGCGCCCCGTTCAAGGCCGTCACGGCGAGGGTAGGGGTTAAAGGCGAGGGTGAAGGCGTTGTCGAACTGGATTTTCAAAGAATCGTTGCCGGCACGCTCGTCACGGCGCGGGTCTCCGCGAACCTCGATAACGAAAAAGGATTCATGGGTCGAATGGTCGCGCGCTGGTTCGGGCTTCTGTTCGAGCGCTGGGCGGCGCCCGGCCTGGAACACTATCTTGCCGGGGCCAAGCGCCATACAGAGACCTTGCCGCCGGCTGATTTTGCCGGCCTCGAGGTGTCTTTGCTCAAAGTCGAACCCGTCGACGTGCTGCTTGCGACGGTGGCGGAAGACGGACCGGCCGAAGCATACCGGCGCATTGCCGTTTTCATGGCCGAGCAGGACATCGAGCGCAGCGGCGAACCGATGCGGGTGTCCTACCTCTCCGACAACGCTATCGTCCGCGTCGACGCACTGGTTCCGGTGAGACGG
>JASFSI010000160.1:0-5071 GCA_050114495.1 Lysobacterales bacterium
ACAGAGGGCTACTGCGTACCGGCCGGTGAAACCTATGCCGCGGTCGAGGCGCCCAAGGGCGAATTCGGCTGCTACCTTGTCTCCGACGGGGCGAACAAGCCGTACCGGGCCCATTTCAGGGCGCCCGGCTTCGCCCACCTGTCCAGCATGAACGAAGTGGTTTCCGGCCACATGCTGGCTGACGCGGTCGCCATCATTTCGACGTTCGACCTGGTATTCGGAGAGGTGGACCGCTGATGAACGAACACACAAACGGTGCCGAGATGCTGAGTGAAAAAACCCGGAATACGATCGACGCCTGGGTGGCCAAGTTTCCGGCAGACAAGAAGCGTTCCGCGCTGATCCAGTCCCTGCTCGCCGCACAGGAGCAAAACGGCGGCTGGATCACGCAGGAACTCACCGAGGCGGTGGCGGACTACCTGGAACTGCCGACGGTGTGGGCGCACGAGGTCGTATCTTTCTACTCGATGTTCTTTACCGAGCCGGTGGGCCGGCACAAGGTGAACATCTGCACCAATATCTCCTGCTGGCTGAACGGAGCGGATGGCCTGGTGGCGCACGCCGAGAAGAAACTGGGCGTGAAGCTGGGCGAAACGACGGAAGACGGCCGCATCACCCTGGTCCGCGAAGAAGAGTGCCTGGCCGGCTGTTGCGGTGCGCCGATGGCGGTGGTCGATGGCCACTACAAGGAAAACCTGGACATCGACGCGCTCGACGCGTTGCTGGACAGTCTGGAGTAAGCGCATGGCTGAACACAACGTCGTATTCACCACCCTCGACAAGGATGAGCCCTGGACGCTGGAGAACTACCTGGCAGTCGATGGCTACACCGCCTGGAAAAAAATTCTCGCGGAAAAGACCGCCCAGGAAGACATCATCGACGCGGTCAAGGAATCCGCCCTGCGCGGCCGCGGCGGCGCCGGTTTCCCGACCGGCCTCAAGTGGAGTTTCATGCCCCGCTCGGCGCCGATGCAGAAATACATCCTGTGCAACTCGGACGAGTCCGAGCCCGGCACCTGCCACGATCGCGACATCCTGCGCTTCAACCCGCACGCAGTTATCGAGGGCATGGCGATTGCCGGTTACGCGATGGGCGCCACGGTTGGCTACAACTACCTGCGCGGCGAGTTTCACCACGAACCGTTCGAGCGCTTCGAAGCGGCGCTCAAGGAAGCCTACGCGGCCGGTCTGCTGGGCAAGGATATTCAAGGCTCCGGCATCGACATGGACATCTACACCGCGCTCGGCGCGGGCGCCTACATCTGCGGCGAGGAGACGGCCCTGATGGAGTCGCTGGAAGGCAAAAAAGGGCAGCCGCGCTTCAAGCCGCCGTTCCCCGCCAATTTCGGCCTGTACGGCGCGCCCAGCACGATCAACAACACCGAAACGCTGGCCTCGGTGCCGGCGATCATGCGCAACGGCGGGAAGTGGTTCCTCGAGATCGGCAAGCCAAACAACGGCGGGCCGAAGTGCTTCTCGGTATCCGGTCACGTCAAGCGGCCCGGAAATTACGAGATGCCGCTGGGTACGCCCTTTGCGGAACTGCTGGAAAAAGCCGGCGGCGTGCGTGAAGGCCGGCAATTGAAAGGCGTGATTCCCGGCGGTTCATCCATGCCGGTTCTGCCCGCGGACATCATCATGGACTGCACCATGGACTTCGACTCGCTGAGCAAGGCCGGTTCCGGCCTGGGCTCGGGTGCGGTCATCGTGATGGATGACAGTACCTGCATGGTAAAAGCCTGCGAGCGCATCGCGCAGTTCTACCACATGGAGTCCTGCGGGCAATGCACGCCCTGCCGCGAAGGCACGGGCTGGATGCACCGCATGCTGAAACGCATCGTGGCCGGTGAAGGCCGCGAGGGCGACCTTGAACTGCTGCGCTCGGCCGCCGGCCAGATCGAAGGCCACACGATTTGCGCTTTCGGTGAAGCGGCCGCCTGGCCGGTGCAGGGGTTCCTGCGCCACTACTGGGACGAATTCGATTACTACGTGAAAAACGGCCGCTCGATGGTCGATGAACAGCGGGGGCAGGCCGCATGAGCGCCGACGTCAAAGATATGGAAAAAGCCGACACTCAGCCCGTTGACATGGTCAGTATCGAGGTGGACGGCATCGCGCTGCAGGCGCCCAAGGGCTCGATGATCATCGAGGCCACGGACAAGGCCGGCATCGAGATACCGCGCTTCTGTTACCACCCCAAGCTCAGCATCGCGGCCAATTGCCGCATGTGCCTCGTGGATGTCGAAAAGATGCCCAAGCCGGTGCCGGCATGCGCCACTCCGGTAATGGAAGGCATGAAAATCTACACGGCGTCGCGCCGGGCGATGGACGCCCAGCACGGCGTGATGGAATTCCTGCTGATCAACCACCCGCTGGATTGCCCGATATGCGACCAGGGCGGCGAATGCGAACTGCAGGACCAGGCCATGGGTTACGGACGTTCCGTGTCCCGCTTTACCGAGCGCAAGCGCGTGGTGAAAGACAAGGACGTCGGGCCGCTGGTGCAGACCGAGATGACGCGCTGCATTCATTGCACGCGCTGCGTGCGCTTTCTTGACGAAATCGCCGGAACCCAGGAAATGGGCGGCGCGGGCCGCGGCGATCGCCTCGAAATCGGCACCTGCGTCGAAAACAGCATCGACTCGGAACTGTCCGGCAACATCATCGACCTCTGCCCGGTCGGCGCGCTGACCAACAAGCCGTTCCGCTTCGCGGCGCGCGCCTGGGAAATGATGGCCCGGCCCTCCATTGCGATGCACGACGGTGTCGGTTCACACCTCTACCACCACGTGCGCCGCGGTCAGGTCATGCGCACGGTCCCCCGTGATTGCGAGTCGCTCAATGAGAACTGGCTGCCGGACCGGGACCGATACAGCCAGCAGGGCCTGTACAGCGACGACCGCGTGCTCGAACCCATGATCAAGATTGACGGTGAATGGAAGCCGGTGACCTGGGACGAGGCGATCGACACGGTAGCGGAAATCCTCAAGGAATCGGGTTCTGAAACCGGCATGCTGATGTCGCCGTCGGCGACCAATGAAGAATATTTCCTGGCCCAGTCACTGATCCGCGGCCTGGGCGGAAACAACATCGACCACCGCCTGCGGCAGGCGGATTTCAGCGACGATTCAGCCCAGCCGGCGGCCCCTGTTTTCGAGATGAAAGTGTCGAAAATCGATACGGCCGATGCGGTGCTGCTGATCGGCTGCAACCCGCGGCTGGAGGCCCCGATTATCGGCCACCGCCTGCGCCAGGCCTGGCGCCGGGGTGCCGGGATCTCGGCCTACAATCCGGTCGACTGGAAATTCCATTTCAAAACCGGCCTGGATTCGATCACCGCGCCGCAGAACCAGGTAGCCGAACTGGCCGCCCTGGCCAGGGCCGTCGAGGCGCGTACCGGCAAGGCCGCCCCCGACAATATTCGTAAAGCCCTGGATGCCGCCTCGGTCACGGAACGCCACGAGGCATTGGCGGCCCGGCTCGCCGACGCGAAAAACGGACTCGTCCTGGTCGGCCAGGTCGTGCAGCAGCACGGTGATGGCGCCTGGCTCAGGGCCCTTGCCCGTTACATCGCCGCCGCCACGAACTGTGCGCGCAACGACCTGACGCTCGGCGCCAACTCGAAGGGCGCCTGGCTGGCCGGCGCGGTGCCGCATCGCGGCCCCGGCGGGTCCAACGGCGTCGAAGGCATGAACGTGCCGCAGATGCTGGAGTCGCCGCTGAAAGCCTACCTGCTCTGGGGTATCGAGCCCGGTTTCGACGTGGCCAACCCTGCCAAGTCGGTAAAGACCCTGCGCAGCGCGGGCAAAGTCGTCGTCGTCGCGTCGCATGCGGCCAGCGGGCTGTTCGAGATGGGTGACGTGATTCTGCCGCTGGCCGCGCAGCCCGAGTCCGAGGGCAGCATGGTGAACTTCGACGGCGATACGCTGATGTTCAGCGCCGCCTCGAAGGCACCCGGCCAGTCTCGGGCCGGCTGGAAAATACTGCGCAGGCTGGGCGGTACGCTGGGCCTCGACGGCTTTGGCCAGGTGAGCCTGGCCGATGTCCAGCAGGACCTGCAGCGTGCCGCGTCCGGCGAGCCGGCGGGCGCGACCGAGCCGGTTCTTTCAGAAAACTACGGCGGTGACGGTTTGCACCGTATCGGCGAGGTGCCGATCTACGCGGTGGACGTCCTTTGCCGACGCGCTGAACCGTTGCAGAAAACGCAATGGGCCGATGTCGATTTTATCGGTCTGAATGCGGCGGACGCCGAGCGGCTCGGCCTCGCGGACGGCGCGACAGCCAGCGTCTCGCAAGGCGGCATGGCCGGGGAATTCCGGGTCAGAATCAGCGACCGGGTGCCCGAGGGCGGCGCTTGGCTGCGAAGTGCGACCTGCGACACGCGCAAGCTGGGTAATGCTTTTGCGCCCATAACCGTGGAGGTGGCGTAATGCCTGAAACGTTTCTTGACCAGTTGATCTTCATGGCCATCCTGGTGGCCAAGATCCTGGCAATCGTCGTTCCGCTGATCCTGGCTGTCGCTTACTACACCTACGCCGAACGCAAGGTGATCGGTTACATGCAGATCCGGCGCGGCCCCAACCGCATCGGTCCGCTGGGGCTGTTGCAGCCGTTTGCCGACGTGACCAAGCTGCTGCTGAAGGAAATCATCGTTCCGCAGAATGCCAACAAGTTCCTGTTCGTGCTGGCGCCGGTGCTCTCACTGGGCCCCGCGTTCGCCGCCTGGGCGGTGGTGCCGTTCGATGACTGGGCCGTCGTGGCGGACGTGGACGCGGGCCTGATCTACATCCTGGCGATGTCGTCACTGGGCGTTTACGGGCTGATCATCGCGGGCTGGGCTTCGAACTCCAAGTACGCCTTCCTGGGCGCCCTGCGCTCGACCGCGCAGATGGTCTCCTACGAAATCGCGATGGGTTTCGCGCTGGTCGGCGTCCTGATCCTCGCCGGCTCACTGAACCTGAGAGAAATCGTACTGGCCCAGCAGGGCGGCCTGCTGGACTGGTTCTGGCTGCCGCTTCTGCCGCTGTTTGCGATTTACGTCATCTCCGGGGTCGCCGAAACCAACCGCGCG
>JASFSI010000161.1:0-5064 GCA_050114495.1 Lysobacterales bacterium
TGCCGGGCGTCCATCACGAGGTTGGCGATATGCTGCTTCATTCGCCGTTACCCGCGGGTTCGACCAGGCTGATGCGTTCTCCCGGCTCGATTCCGGAGCGAATTTCGACCAGGTCCGGGCTGCTCAGGCCAAGTTCCACGGCGCGCTTTCGCGGACCACCGCTTTCGACCACGTACACGTAAGCGTCACCGGACTCGCCGAAGACGACCTGGCTCGGCAGAATCATTCCATCATCGATTTTTCCGGTGATGATCTCTGCGCGCAGACGGCTGCCGACCCGCATGATTTCCGGATCGACGTTGTCGATTCCGGCCTCGACGCGAAAGAATTTCTGCGGGTCTTCGCGGTCGCGTGGACTGGCAACCGGGGATACGGTTTCGACGGTCGCAGTGAAGGTCCGGTCGGCCGCCGAATCGAGCCGGAATTCGACCGGCTGCCCGGGCGCCAACCCCACCGCCTCGGATTCGGGCACGAACAGGCGGGCACGGACCTTACCCTTGACCGGCAACATGCCGATCGGCTGGCCCGCATGCACGCTGCGTCCCTTGGCGATTTTGCCGCCCCAGCCAGTTCGCGCGTAGACGAACGTGCCGTCGGCCGGACTGGTCAGCTCCATCATGGCCAGCGCGGAGTCCTGCTTCTGCAGCTTGGCCAGTTCGCCCTCCCGCTCGGCGAGGATCATGTTCTGCTCCGCCTGCATGCGCTGGTCCAGCGTATCGAACTGCCAGTCCAGAAAAGACGACTCCGCGTCCAGGTAGTCGATATCCGCAAGGATGTCGATCAGTTCGTTACGACTGAAAAGGCGTTCGTCCGCCTCGGAGAATGCCTCGGAGATTTCACGTTCCCCTTCGACGCGCTCGGAGTCGTGACTGATGCGGGTCCGCTCCAGGGTCCCGGTGCGCTCTGTGCCCGCCAGTTTGAAGTCCGACTTGGCGACGTTGAGCGAGGAGGCTTCGCGGTCCAACCTGACCTGCGCATCGTCGAAACGGGCAATGACATCACCCTTTTTCACCTTCGAAAACTCGGGCGCCAGCCAGACAATGTTGAATTCCATCCGCACGTCGCTCGGCAGGGAGATCGGCAGCGCCTCGGACGCGACCAGTTCGCCATGCGCCATGACGCGGAATTCCAGGTCCTGGCGTGATGCGTCGAGCGCGGGAATATCACCGGCATCCGGACCGCAGCCGCCCAGCAGCGCGGCCAGCGCGGGTACCAGCATGAGTTTCGTCCATGCAGTCTTCACAATGCGACCTCCGTACCCGGCTCCAGGCCGCTTTCGACGATATGCATACCGGCGCTGCTGGTCGGACCCAGGGTCACCGCCTGCCAGCCATCCCCGCGCACCATGACGCCCGGCTTGCCGTCACGGTAAACCAGGGCGCTGTCCGGCACCGCAAGGGCAGCGCGCATATTGTCCACCACGATATCGATCTTGACGGACATGCCGGCGCGCAGCGACGGGATCAACTCACCCGGCAGCGAGACCGTGACGTCCCGCACCATGGCCTGGGAATAGCGTGACTGGCGGCGCACGACGCTGCCCATGTCGATCACTTCGCCGCTCACCTCACCGCCGCCGACCGCGTCGATCGTGATCGACGCCTCCTGGCCGAGCTCGATCCGGTTGGCGACGAACTCGGGTACCTCGGCCTGAATCACCAGGTCAGTTTCATCCGCCAGTTCCACCACGATCATGCCCGGGTTGACCTGGTCGTTGGTGTCCAGTTTCTGGCCCTCGCGGTTCGTGCCCACGATCACCAGCCCGGCCCGGGGCGCCTTGATGGTGAAGGCCTCCAGTTCGCGCTGCGCTCCGTTGAGTTCACTTTCCAGGCGCTGGATGTCCGCCTCCAGTTCGGCCTGGCGGGAGGCCCGGACCCGCGCCGCGAGCCGGGACCGCAGCTTCTCGTTCTCGTACAGCGCCTGCTTGATGTTTTTTTGCTCGACGAGTTTTTTATATTCGAGGCTGGCAAACAGTTCCGCATCGGCATCGGCCTTGCGCGCCGCTTTATCGGCCTCGCTTTCCGCCGCGGCGAGCCGAACCTTGCTGTCCTCGATTTCCCGCTGCTGGGTCTCCAGCAGGGACTCCAGTTCGGAGCGCGCGGCGTTCAGCTCGGCGCTGACCTCGCGAATCCGGTCATCGGTGCGGCTGCCGTCGAATCGCGCCAGCGGTTCGCCGGCCTCGACGCGCGAACCTTCCTGCGCCAGGTAGGTGATGGCAATGCGCCAGCTGCGGTTCGGCGGCGGTCCGAAGCGCAGCGCATTGGCCGAAGTAACCACGCCGCTCGCAGCCACCGTCACCGGCCGGTCCGAGGCCTCGATGGACAGCCACTGCTGCGCCTGGGCGGCAAGTGGAAGCAAGGCCAACAGGATTAAAATCCGTATCCTCACGGTGCGTCTCCCGGTTCCAGCACTTCGCCCATCACGCTCATTCCGGGCGCGATATCGCGGGAAACCCCGTTGACGGGGCGGGCGTAGGCCTCGAAATAGCCGCCATCGCTCCAGTCCTGTTTTTCTTCCGCCTGGTTCGAGGTCCAGCTGATCTCGGCCATGAACGGCTCCGAGTCCTGGGCGTCGGCCGTGACCCGAACCGGCTGCCCGAGCTCGAGACTGAGAAAATCGGCCTCGTGCACCCAGAACCTCAGCTGCAGGTCTTCGCGGCTGGCCACCGACGCAATGTGGAAACTGCTGTACAGCGTTTCACCGGGAAAAATCTTGCGCCCGGTCCAGGGGTTTTCGCCATACAGGACGAAACCGGCCTTCTCGGCGCGCATCTCGGTCGCTTTGAGTGCATCGCTGATGCGCTGGTATAGCGCCTCGGCCTTCCTGATCTCCAGGTCCGTTTCGGCCTGCACATCCCGCATCTCGGCCTGGCGGTTGAGCAGTTCCGCCTGTGTGCGCACGAGCGTCTTCTGCGCCGTCTGCAGGGTCAGCTGGTAGCGCTCGTAATCCAGCAGGGGAATGGTCGATGCCGGGATGACGGCGTCCAGTTCCGCCATGCGAACGTCCGACTCGGCCTGCGCCACCGCTCCTTCGGCTTCGAGCAGCAGCAGTTTGAGCTCATCGATGCGGCGCGCGGCGGAAAGCCGGGTTTTTTCCAGGTCGGTGCGGGCCTGTTCCTCCTGCTCGACCAGGTCGCCCGGTTCGAGACGCACGACCAGTTCACCCACTTCGACTTCGCTGCCTTCCGGCGCCATCCAGGCGATCTGGCGCTGCCAGGAGCCCGGCAGTGAAGGCATTTCAAAGGTCTGGGCATTGACGTCCTCGACCACGCCGGTGAGCAGCGGGTCCGCGGGGGCCGCTGTTGCCATGAATCCTGCCGTCAACAGACTAATGAGCCGTATCACTTTCAATCCTTCCGTCGCGCATTTGAATGACCCGCCCTGCGTGGGCGGCGATCTCGTCTTCGTGCGTCACCATGACGATGGTCTGGCCGCGGTCGTTGAGCTCGGTAAACAGCTCCATGATTTCCACCGAGGTCTTGCTGTCCAGGTTGCCGGTCGGCTCGTCCGCCAGCAGCAGCGGCGGATGGTTGATCATCGAACGTGCGATGGCCACGCGCTGGCGCTGGCCGCCGGACAGCTGGTTGGGTTTGTGGTCCATGCGATCGGACAAGCCGAGGCGCTGCAGCAGTTCCGTTGCGACCCGCTGCGCCTCGGGCAGATCGACATCGCTGTACCTCAGCGGCAGCATCACGTTTTCCAGGGCGGTCAGGCGCGGCAGCAAGTGAAAGCTCTGGAATACGAAACCGATGTGCTGGTTGCGTATGCGCGACAGTTCGTCGTCGTCGAGCGTGGCGACCTCGTTTTCCAGCAGGCGATAATTGCCTTCATCAGGGGTGTCGAGACAGCCCAGGATATTCATCAAGGTGGACTTGCCCGATCCCGAGGCTCCCATCACGGCGACGAATTCACCCTGCTTCACGTCCAGGTCGACGTGATCGAGGGCGTGCACCCACGTATCGCCCACGTGGAAACGCCGGCACAGGTCCGCCGTATGGATCATGCCGCCTCCAGCGCGACGAGATCGAGCACGTCGCCGGGTCGCGCCGCTTTTACTTTCGCGCCGCAGCGATTCGCAAGGTAGGACGCGAAAACTTCCTGCGACTCCGGCTCGCCGTGCACCAGGTAAACCGGGGGCCGGTTTTCCATGTTTTCATACCATCTCGCCATGTCGTCCTGGTCGCCGTGTGCCGAAAGTCCGCCGACCGTGTGCACCGCCGCCCGCACCGCTATGGTCTGCCCGTGGATGCGGACTGTCTCCTCGCCGTTGACCAGCCTGCGCCCCAGCGATCCGTAGGCCTGGTAGCCGGTGATCAGCACCTGTGTTTCCTTGCGGTCGAGGTTGTGCTTGAGGTGGTGCACGATGCGGCCGCCGTTGCACATGCCGCTGCCGGCGATCACGATCGCGCCGGAGCGGATCCGGTTGATCGCCATGGACTCGTCCGTCGCAAGGCTCAGGGTCAGGTTCGGCAGCAGCGGCATGCCGCCGTTTTCGAACCGAAGGCGCGTGGCTTCCTCGTCAAAAAGCTGGGGGTTTTCCCAGTAAACGCGCGAAGCGCGGATCGCCATCGGGCTGTCGAGAAACACCTGGAAGCGCTGCAGGTTCCATTCCTCGTAGTGCTTGCCCAGCTGGTACATGATTTCCTGGCTGCGACCGATCGAAAAAGCCGGGATCAGGATGTTGCCCTTGCGGCTGCGCTCCGAGGTGAAAATCTCGCCCAGTTCTTCAAGCGTGTGCTGCCGCTCGCGATGGCGGCGAGCACCGTAGGTACTTTCCATCAGTACGACATCGGCGTCTTTGATCGGCTCCGGATCGCGCAGGATGGGGGTGTCGTACTGGCCCAGGTCACCGGAAAACACGATTTTCCGACGGGTACCCCCGTGCTCGACCCAGACCTCCACGGCGCATGAACCCAGGATATGACCGGCGTCTCTGAAGCGCACGGTGACCCCGGGCACGACCTCGAACTTCTGCCGGTAGCGGCGCCCCTGAAGATGGCGCATGACCTCCTCGGCCTCGCTGAGCGTGTACAAAGGCTTGATGTTTTTTCCGGACTTGCGGCCG
>JASFSI010000162.1:0-5011 GCA_050114495.1 Lysobacterales bacterium
GTCCTGCGGCGATGCAAAGCGATGCTCAAGCACATTGAGGACGACCGGATTTCCCTCGTCATCGAAGTACGCATCCACAGCAAACTCTTCGCCATCGATAAAAGACTCGAGCAGAAGCCGTTCCTGGCTCAGCATATGCTCGGGAAAATGCCTCCGCGCAGACGAAATCTCGAAAGCTATCTGTGCGCGGACTTTGTGCCACTCCTCCGGCGAATGAACCGTGTGAACACCGATACTGAAGAAGCCGACGGCCGGCTTGATTACAAACGGATAAAACCCGGGTTCCGGCACGTAGGCGGAAATTTCCGCCAGCGGCAGTTCACGAAACGCCAGTTCCGGATAATCCGGTTTCATCAGCCGCCTGAATTCCGTCTTGTCCTTGAACAAGCTTGCGCCGCGGGCTTCTTCTGTGCCGCGCAGCTCTCTCGTTACCCATTCAAGCGCCTGCTCACCGCTGGTCAGGACACGGCCGCCGGGTCGCAGACGATAATTCCGCGCTGCAGCGCCGGGCTCCAGGAGCATTGCGCCCGTATTCTCCAGTAACTCGGCTGCACCCCCTGCATCGACCAGTGGCCAGCCGTTAGCGACGACGGTTTCAATAAAATGAGACGAAAGCCAGGGTCCGCTCAGAATGATCATGATCGACAATCATCGCCCAGAAAGGGAAACCATAATGCATACGGCCGGGCGCATCCACGGGTGCGTATCGGCCACGGATTTTTTCGATGGCTCAGACTCAGGCACAAAATCCCGGTTTCTTCTCGCAAAAGATGATTTCAGTCGGGTTCAAAGGGTCCTAAATTACGATAACCTATAGCGGTCACCCCTTTTTACCCCAAGGAATTTAGACTGATGACCACACCCGATTACGTGAAACACGAAGGCGTCCGGAAGTGGGTCGAAGACATGGCCGACCTGCTCAAACCGGACTCGATCCACTGGTGTGACGGCTCCCAGGAAGAATACGACAGGCTCTGCGAGGAACTCGTGGAGGCCGGCACCTTCATTCGGCTGAACCCGGAACTGCGGCCAAACAGTTTCCTGGCCCGTTCGGACCCAAGCGATGTTGCCCGCGTCGAGGACCGTACGTTCATCTGCAGCCTGAGCAAGGACGACGCCGGCCCGACCAACAACTGGATGCAGCCGCGGGAAATGAAGAAGATCCTGACCGGGCTGATGGACGGCGCGATGAAGGGACGCACGATGTACGTGATTCCCTTCAGCATGGGACCGCTGGGATCGGACATCGCCGAGATCGGCATCGAAATCACCGATTCGCCCTACGTCGTCGTCAACATGAAGATCATGACGCGCATGGGCAAGGCGGTCTTCGACGTGCTGGGCGACGACGGCCCCTACGTGCCCTGCATCCATACCATCGGCGCACCGCTCGAAGCCGGGCAGGAGGATGTGCCCTGGCCGTGCAACCCGGACGTCAAGTACATCGTGCACTTCCCCGAAGAGCGCGCGATCTGGTCATACGGTTCCGGCTACGGCGGCAACGCGCTGCTGGGCAAGAAATGCCTGGCGCTGCGCATCGCTTCAACCATGGCCCGGGATGAGGGCTGGCTGGCCGAACACATGCTGATCATGGGCGTCGAGGAACCGAACGGCGAGAAAACCTACATCGGCGCGGCTTTCCCGAGCGCCTGCGGAAAGACCAATTTCGCGATGCTCGTGCCACCGAAGCCGTTTCAGGACAAGGGCTGGAAGATCACGACGGTCGGCGACGATATCGCCTGGATCAAACCGGGCAAGGACGGCAGGATCTACGCCATCAACCCGGAGGCCGGCTACTTCGGCGTGGCGCCCGGCACGTCCTCCAAGACCAACCCCAACGCGATGGAATCGGTGCGCGCAAACTGTATTTTCACGAACGTGGCGCTGACCGACGACGGCGACATCTGGTGGGAAGGCATGGACGGCGATCCGCCGGCGCACGCCATCGACTGGCGCGGCAACGACTGGACGCCGGACAGCGACACGCCCGCGGCGCATCCCAATGCCCGTTTCACCGCTCCTGCCGCCATGAACCCCGTGATCGACGAAGCCTGGGAGGACCCGAAAGGCGTACCGATCAACGCGTTCATCTTCGGCGGACGCCGCTCGAGCACCGTGCCGCTGGTTTACCAGGCCTTCAACTGGGCCTACGGCGTGTACATGGCCGCCACGATGGGTTCGGAAACGACCGCCGCCGCGTTCGGCGCGCAGGGCGTCGTTCGCCGCGATCCCTTCGCCATGCTGCCGTTCGCCGGTTACCACATGGCGGATTATTTCAACCACTGGCTCAACTTCGGGCGCCACATCCAGGATCCACCGCGCATCTTCGGCGTGAACTGGTTTCGGCGCGACGAGGACGGCAACTTCGCCTGGCCCGGCTTCGGCGACAACATGCGTGTCCTCGAGTGGATCGTCAACCGCTCGCACACGCGCGCGACGAAGGGCATCGAAACCCCGATCGGCTGGGTTCCGCGCTACAAGGATCTCAACTGGGAAGGCCGCGAAGATTTCACCGAGGAAGACTTCAACGCCATCATGGGCGTCGACCGTGACGAGTGGGAAACGGAACTCCTCCATCACGAAGAGCTGTTCATCAAGCTGTACGACCGGATTCCGAAAGAAATGCTGGCTATCAAGAAATTGATGCTGTCCGCGATCTGGCGAACCCACGTCTGGGAAAAGCCTGAAGAACGCGTCTGACCCGCGACACGCCTTTCTCGAGAAGTGAAGAAAAGCCGGGCGCGAGCGCCCGGTTTTTTCGTTCTGAAGCGCATGAACCAAAGCGGAACCTTCGTGCGCTGCCGGCATGCTCCTGGAACTTTCCGGTCTCTCGCCGGCATAAAAATATGGACACCCTGTTGCATCACTGTCCGCCTGTTCCGTAGTTTTCATCCTTCAGCGGCGACTAACCTGAGTAAGAGTCGAAAGTAATGAGCGAGTCCGCAATCATGATCGACCGTGTAGATCCATCCCGCTTCCTGGAAAAGCTTCAGGCGCACCGAAACATCATCCGTAAAGTAAGCTGGGTGTATGGCCGCGACGCCGCCGACCGGGAAGACCTGGAACAGGACATCCTGCTGCAGCTGTGGAAGTCGCGCGCATCCTTTGACGACCGTTCCGCCTTTTCGACCTGGATGTACCGCGTCGCGCTGAACACGGCAATCACGTTTCGGCGGCGCCAACGCCCGATCGAGCGCCTGGAACACGAACCACACACGCCGGCACGACAGGTCGAACAGGCGCAGCTGACAGAAGAACTTCGCCAGTTGTACGGCGCGATTGCGCGGCTCAAGGCCATCGAGAAGGCGCTCATCCTGATGTGGCTCGATGACCGCAGCTACGATGAGATCGCTGACACGCTCGGCATCAGCACGAAAAACGTCAGTGTTCGACTGGTGCGGATACGCACGAAACTCGCCCACCTGATTGGCGATACGGAGGATGCAAGATGAACGACTCCCGGCTGCAAAAACTGCGTTCCGCCTGGCAGGCCACAGCAGAATTCGACGGGGCGCCGCTCGACGAAGCCGCGATCGAAAAGCTGCTTCGGCGGCAATCTCGTGACATAACCCGCCAGTTCCGCCTGGCGCTGCTGATGGATATTGCCCTGAAAGCCGTCATCGCCGTCGCGCTGACCGCCGTGCTGTGGCTGCACCGCCAGCATGCCGGCCTCACGGCGCTCAACGCGGTCGTGCTGCTGACCACGGTGCTGGGCATCGGCCTCGAACGCGCCGCACTCAGCGCAATTCCCGGCGGCGCTGTCGCCAGCGGCAGTGTCCGGAGCGGGTTGGAAGCCATGCTTGATTATTACTGCGGGCGATTCAAGCGCGCGCTGTACCTCGTCGGGCTGTCCGGCCCGCTCGTTTTCTACACCGGCGTCGTGCATTACCTGTGGTACCGCTACGGCGGTCTGCGCCCGTTCGACGGGGCCGATCTGGCGGTTTTCGGAATCGGGCTCGCACTCGCTTTCCTGCTGAGTGCCGGCGCCCAGCAGGCGCAGTTCCGCCGCTACGTCAACGACGTCGAAGATTGCCTGCGCGAGATCGAGGAAAACGGCGCCGAACCGGTCACTGACCCCACCGCGACGTTCCGCGCGCGCCGCCTCCGCCAAAGCCTGGCCTGGTCGCTGGTGCTGCTCGCCGGCGTTGTGCTGCTCGGCTGGCTGATCCTGCGCTGACCGGCGGATGACGGCCTATGTTTTCGGTATGGACACCGACGTGGCGACGATCGTGTGTTCGAACGCCGGCGGCGTTTTCGGCGGCGCCTCACCCAGGTCCTCGGCCAGGTGCGCGGCCTGTTCCTTGCTCAACGATTTGCGTGAGAAGGTGCCCGCCAGCGTGACGGTCTTGCCCCCGGAGTCAGTGGGAATGAAAAAACCGTAGTCCTTGAACGTGACCCGAAGACTGTCTGCACCCTGCTGGGCGATGAAAAAACAGCCCTTCTTCTGACAGACCTTTGCGATACGGGTGCTCAGGAGCACGTCTTTGCCCTCGTACTGCGCGCTGTTTTCCAGCAGGTCGCCAAGTTCGACGGGGATACCGTTATCCGGCAGCGGAGCCCCGAATATTTCGTGGGTTTCGCTTACGGCCACCGGCTCCGACAATCGAAGAACTTCGTTTTCATCGGCTGCCCAGGCCGCGAACGATGCATACATTCCAAGCAGCGCAAACAGGCTCAAGAGTATGGTCTTCATTTCAACAGCTGCTCCGTTTCGATCTTCATTTTCCAGGTTTCCGGCCCGCTCTTGTGAACCGAATCGCCGTTGACGTCCACGGCCACGGTGACGGGCATGTCCTCGACCTCGAACTCGTAGATCGCCTCCATGCCCAGTTCCGGGAAGCCCAGCACTTTTGAACCCTTGATCGCCTGCGAGACGAGGTAGGCCGCGCCACCGACCGCCATCAGGTACACGGCCTGGCTGTCACGGATCGCCTCGATGGCCTGCGGGCCGCGTTCGGCCTTGCCGACCATGCCCATCAGGCCGGTTTCTTCGAGCATCGTACGCGTAAAC
>JASFSI010000163.1:0-5008 GCA_050114495.1 Lysobacterales bacterium
CACCCGAAGCGATGTCGAGCACGTCACCGGGCTCGATCAGGTGCACCAGTCCCCGCGCGGTCGCTTCCCACGTTCTGCCGGGCGAATAATGACGTTCCATGACACCGGCGACGCTGTCCGCCCAGGTTCCGCCATCGTCGCGGCTTTGCAAAACCTGTTTTATTCGTTCGAGGTCCTGCCGGATCAGGGAGTCGTTGGTATTTTCATGCAGCAACTGCCACAGCGAGGCCAGCGAATCGTCGGAAGCGCTCTGGGCGATGCGGTAATATACGAAGACGCCGTCGCGCCGGTCACTTACCAGGCCGGCCTCTTTGAGGCGGGACAGGTGCGTGGAAACGCGCGGTTGCGCGAGCTGCGTGATCGCGGCCAATTCGGCCACGCTGAGCTCTTCTTTGTCGAGCAGCAGCAGAAGCCGAATGCGCGTCGGGTCGGACAGCAGGCGAAAGTGTTGCGTGGCCGTCTGCAAATCCATCTCACTGCCCTTCCTGTTTTTCATATATCTTTATATCGCGATTAAAAGATATGTTACAGCTTATCTGCTGCGGCCCGGGAATTCAAGATATCCGGCTTTCGCATCGTGAGCCCGTGATCGGTCTATAATTCCGTCCCTGACCATACAAGAACATACCGGACACACGACATGAGTCACGACAGCGTAACCGGCCGCGGGGCATTTCTCGAACACGTCACAAAAGAGTTCAACCGAACCCAGCCGGCTTCACGGCGCGGAGTTGCAGGGCCGTTCCTCTCGCAATGGCTGGAGCATGCGCCCTACGACGAAATCAGACACAGTGCGCCGCAGCGCCTGGCGGCGATCGTTGCCGGTGTTTTCGAGACGGTGCAGCAGCGGAAACCGGGCGAAACCCGGGTCCGCGTTTACAACCCGTCCCCGGACAGTGAAGGCTGGGAGTCGGATTACAGTATCGTGGAACTCGTCAACGACGACCGACCGTTCCTGGTCGACACGGCGACGCTGACATTGGCTGAGACGGGTATCAGTGTCCACCGGGTCGTGCACCCGGTTCTGCGCGTGCGGCGCGATGACCGCGGCCGGCTGCAGCAGGTGCTGCCGCCGGACAGCGACGACGGCATCGCGGAATCGGTGATCCAGCTTGATGTCGACCGCTGCGCCGATGCAGCAGAGCTCGCCGCCATTGCCGGGCGGCTGCAGGCTGCGATGTCGGATGCCGAAAAAGCGACTTCGGACTGGGTCAGGATGGAAGCATGCGTGGCCGAGACCGCTGCGCTGATGCCCGAATGGGCTCCGGGTGTCGAGAAAAGCTGGATGAAGGAATGCCAGACGTTTCTCAAGTGGCTGCTGGACGAGCACTTTGTATTTCTGGGCATCCGTGACTATGAAATCTCGGGCAGCGGCAAGAAGCGGGTTCTGAAGCCGGTTCCGGGAAGCGGCCTGGGAATCCTCAGGGAGACGAAGAACATGCGCCGCTCGCGCCCGCTGTCGGAACTCTCGCCGAAGGCGCTTGAAAAGAGCCATAAACGGCCGCTGATCCTTACCAAGACCAACGCGCGATCAACCGTGCACCGGGCAGGCTACATGGACTACGTGGGCGTTTTGCGCATCGATGAAGACGGCAAGGCCGTGGCCGAGCGCCGCATCATCGGCCTGTTCACCTCGCGTGCCTACAACCGGTCCTGGATGAGTACCCCGCTGGTGCGCGTGCGCGCGCGAAACATCATCAAGCGCTCGGGTCTGCCCGAGAACAGCCACGCCTGGAAAACCATGGTGCACGTGCTGGAGACGCTGCCGCGGGACGAACTGTTCCAGGCCTCCAGCCGGCAATTGCGCTCATTGTGCAGCGGTGTGCTGGCGATCCGCGATCGTAAACGCGTGCGCCTTTTCGTGCGCAGGGAACGTTACGGCCGCTATTACAGCTGCCTGATCTACCTGCCGAGAGAATGGCTCAATACCGAGAGCCGCGAGCGCGTCCAGGGCATCCTGCTCGATGCGCTCGAGGGTGAGAGCATGGATTATTTCCTGCGCGTGGCGGAGTCACGGCTGGCCCGCGTGCACATCGTTGTGCGTGCGAAGCCGGGCAGCGGTCCCGAACTGGATATTCCCGGCCTCGAAAAAAGGATCGCCGAGACCGTCCGGCCCTGGGGTGACGAACTCGAGGAAATCCTCGTCAAAAAGCTCGGACGAGAAGCCGGCCACGCTCAAATGGCGACGTTCGGCCGGGCCTTTCCGGCTGCATACCGTGAAGACGTGTCGCCCTGGGTGGCGGCCTTTGACGTGGAGAACGCGGCGGCGGTGGAGGCCGGCGCAGCCATGTGGCTGAGCCTTTACCGGCCGCGCCAGCCGAGGGGCAACCTGATCCGATTCAAGCTGTTCCGCATGCATGACCCGATTCCGCTGACCGATGTGATGCCGATACTTCGAAACCTCGGCTTCAACATGGTGAACGAGCGGCCTTACGAACTGAGCCTGCCCGGTGAGCGTTCGCTCTGGATTCAGGATTTCGACATGCGTCCAGTCAGCGGGGGAGAGGTCGACCTCGATGCCGTTCGTGGACCGTTCGAGGACGCCTTTCGTCACCTGCTGGTGGGCGATGCCGAGAATGACGGTTTCAACCGGCTGGTCATCGCGTCCCACATGCACTGGCGGCAAGTGGCGATGCTGCGTGCCTACGGCAAGTACCTGCGCCAGACCAACATTCCGTTTTCGCAGCGATACATGGCCGATTCGGTATGCAACCACCCGGGCATGGCCCGTATCCTGGTCGAACTGTTCGAGGCGCGTTTCGACCCGCGCCGCGAAAAGGAGAGCCGGCAGCAGCGGCGCGCGGCGCAGGGCCAGCTGGACAGCGTCCTGCGGCCGATTTTCGGTGAAGACTGCCGTCGTGACCCCGGCCTCGCTGCCTACCTGGATGAACTGATCGTGGCCCGGGCAGGCGCGCCTGCCAAGCAGGCCGAGGCGGCCCGCCGGGCGTTTGAGCGTGGACTGCAGTTCGTCATGAGCCTGGACGAGGACCGCATTCTCTTTGCATTTTTTGAAGCCATCGAGGCGACACTGCGTACCAATTTCTTTCAGACCGGGGCGGATGGCGAAGCCAAGTCCTGGATCAGCTTCAAAATCGATTCGAGCGCTCTGCCCGAACTGCCCCGGCCGCGACCGTTTCGGGAAATCTGGGTTTACTCGCCCGATTTCGAGGGCGTGCACCTGCGCGGTGGCATGATTGCTCGCGGCGGTCTGCGCTGGTCGGACCGGCGCGAGGATTTTCGAACCGAGGTGCTGGGCCTGATGAAGGCGCAGAGCGTCAAGAACACGATGATCGTACCGGTCGGCGCCAAGGGTGGTTTCGTGGTCAAGAATCCACCGAAGGAAGGCGGTCGCGAAGCCGTGTTTCAGGAGGGTGTGCGCTGCTACACCCGCTTTATCCACGGCCTGCTCGACATTACCGACAACCTGGACGGTGACACCGTGGTTCCGCCGCCTGACGTCAAGCGCCACGATGTCGACGACCCCTACCTGGTCGTCGCGGCGGACAAGGGCACGGCGACGTTTTCCGATACGGCCAACGGGGTCGCGGCGGAGCACGGCCACTGGCTGGGTGACGCCTTCGCCTCCGGCGGTTCGGTCGGCTACGACCACAAGGCCATGGGCATCACCGCCCGCGGCGCCTGGGAAGCGGTCAAGCACCATTTTCGCGAGATGGGTGTGGACATCCAGGCAGAACCGTTCACGGTGGTCGGCATCGGGGACATGTCGGGAGACGTGTTCGGCAACGGCATGCTGCTCTCGCGGTACATCCGTCTGAAAGCCGCGTTCAACCACGTGCACATCTTCCTCGATCCGGACCCCGACGAAAAAGCGTCCTACGCCGAGCGCCGCCGCCTGTTCCGCAGGCCGGGTTCGAGCTGGATGGACTACCGCAGCGAGCTCATCTCAAAAGGCGGCGGTGTGTTCTCGCGCACCGAAAAATCCATTCCGATCAGTCCCGAGGTGGCCGAATGGCTGGATATATCCGAAAAAGAGCTGTCACCCAACGAACTGATCCGCAGCCTGCTCAAGGCCGAATTCGACCTGCTCTGGAACGGCGGCATCGGCACCTACGTGAAAGCCTCGTCTGAAAGCCATGCCGACGTCGGCGACCTGGCCAACAACGCCCTGCGCGTCAACGGCAGCGAACTCAGCTGCAAAGTGGTCGGCGAGGGCGGCAACCTCGGCATGACGCAGCTGGGACGGATCGAGTTCGCCATGGAGGGCGGGCGCGTCAACACCGACTTCATCGACAACTCGGCCGGCGTGGACACCTCGGACCACGAGGTCAACATCAAGATTCTGCTCAACCAGGTGATGGCGAAACGCCGACTGGGCATGGAACGCCGAAACGCACTGCTCGAGGACATGAGCGAGGAAGTCGCGCAGCAGGTTCTGCGCAACACCTACCTGCAGACCCAGGCCATTTCGCTGATGGAGAAGCTCTCTCCCGGCATGATCGGTGCGATGGGGCATTTCATTTCCGTACTGGAAGACGAAGGTTCCCTTGACCGGGAACTCGAATTCCTGCCATCGGAAGAAGATCTGGCTGCGCGGCGCAAGCTGGGCGCCGGCCTGACGCGGCCCGAGTTGGCCGTGCTGCTGTCCTACTCCAAGATCACGCTGTACCGGCAGTTGCTGGAATCGAACGTTCCCGAGGACGAGTGGCTGTCGGCGGAAGCGGTCAATTACTTCCCGGCGCAGATTCGCGAAGCTTATGCACCCGACGTGGGCCGGCACCGCCTGAAACGCGAAATCGTCGCGACGCAGGTCACGAACAGCCTGGTCAACCGCATGGGGGCGACGTTTGCGCTGCGCATGCAGGAGGACACGGGCTGCGCGCCTTGCGACGTCGCCCGCGCCTACACCATTGCCCGCGAGGTTTTTGCCGCGCGTGATTTCTGGGCGCAGATCGAAAGACTCGACAACCGCACAGACGCCGGGCTGCAAATGTCGGCCATGCTGGAGATGTGGTACCTGCTGCGCCAGGCGACCCGCTGGCTGCTGGGC
>JASFSI010000164.1:0-5006 GCA_050114495.1 Lysobacterales bacterium
CTCGCAGGGCCAGCACCGGGCGCCGGTTTACGGCGTCCGCAAAAGCAAGGTAGTCAGACCACGCGCCGCTGACCACGGCTTTTTGCAGGTTCATCACGACGTCCGGGTTGTACGCGTGGTCTTCGCCACCGTGCATGAAGCGGTAGAGACCGTCGCGAACCGGGCGTGCTCCCCGGGCCCAGGCGCTGTCGGCGACGTTTTTCACATCATCCTGCAACTGCTCGAAGCCGGCCCCGCTGATTTTTGTGGCGACTTTCGGGCAGCACAGCTCCGTGACTTCGTTTGCCAGGCCGACGGCCTCGAACAGCTGCGAGCCGCGGTAGCTGGCCATCGTGCAGATACCCATCTTGGAAAGAATCTTGAGCAGGCCTTTGCGAATGCCGCGGCGGTAGTTCTTGCGCAGGGCGATCGCCTCGCCATCCAGCGCGCCCAGTTGCTGCTGCTGGTTGATGGTCTGGTAGGCCAGGTAAGGATAGATGGCCGTTGCGCCGAGGCCGAGCAGCACGGCGTACTGGTGCGGGTCGCGCGCTGAGCCGGTCTCGATGATGATGTTCGCGTTGGGCCGCAGCCCGGAGCGCAGCAGGGCCTGGTGCACCGCACCTACCGCCAGCGGCGCGGGCGCGGGCAGCAGACCCCGGGCCGTGCCGCGGTCGCTGAGCACGATGATGGTGGCGCCGTCGCCTACGGCCTCGACCGAGTCGGCAGCGAGCGTCTCCAGGGCGGAGCGGAGATGGCTCATCGTCGGGTCAAAATTCAGGCTGAAGCGCACGGTGCGGTAATGCCGGGCGTCCAGTTCCATCAGGTTCTGGTAGGTGACGTAGTTGAGCACCGGCCACGGCAGCAGGACGCGGTAGGCGTGCGAAGCCGTTTCGTGAAAAACGTTGTGTTCGCGCCCGATACAGGTCTCGAGCGACATCACCGAGGATTCGCGCAGGGGGTCGATCGGCGGATTGGTCACCTGCGCAAACGACTGGCGGAAGTAGTCGTAGATCGAGCGGTTACGGCGCGACAGCACGGCCAGCGGCGTATCGTCGCCCATGGAACCGACCGGTTCCTGCGCCTCCATGGCCAGCGGGTTGATGATCGTCTCGATCTCCTCGGCGCCGAGCCCGAACAGTTTCTGAATCGCGGGCAGTTCATGTGCTGACTGGCGCATGAACCGCTCCGCCGCGCGGCGCTCCTGTTCATCGTTGGTGCGCACACGGATCACGTTCTCGCTCATCCACTCGCGGTAGGCGTGCGTCGCCTTCAGGGTGTCGTCGATGGCGTTGTTTTTCCAGAAGCGCCCGGTTTCGGTATCCACCGCGATCATCTCGCCCGGCCCGAGCCGCCCGCGCCGCTTGATGCGCTGCGGCGGGCAGTCCCAGACACCGGCCTCCGAGGCCACCGTGAAGACCCCGTCGTGCGTGATGCTGTAACGCGCCGGGCGCAGGCCGTTGCGGTCGAGGTTGCAGCTGGCGACGCTGCCGTTGGTGGCCACCACGCCGGCGGGCCCGTCCCAGGGCTCCTGGTGCATGGAATTGAACTCGATAAACGCCCTCAGGTCGGGGTCCATGTCCTCGCGCACGGCCGGCGGCATGATCAGGCGCATCGCACGGTACATATCCATGCCGCCCGCCAGGAATACCTCCAGCAGGTTGTCCAGCGAGGAGGAATCCGACCCGCTTTCGTTGACCAGGTGAGACAGTTCCTCGAGCCGCGGCAAAAGCGGCGAACGCAGGATTGCGGCACGGGCATTGGCCCAGTCGCGGTTCGCGTTGACGCTGTTGATTTCACCGTTGTGCGCCAGGTAACGGAACGGCTGCGCGTAGTTCCAGCGCGGCAGCGTGTTGGTGGAGAAGCGCTGGTGGCAGATGCCGATCGCCGACGTCATGCGTTTGTCCTGGAGGTCCAGGTAGTAGTCGCCCAGGTGTTCGGCCTGCACCAGGCCCTTGTACACCATGGTCAGGTTGGAGAGCGTGACCACGTAGTGCAGCGGGTCTGCGTCGGGCAGGCTCCGTTGTTCGTCGAACGCCATGCGCCGCGCGGCGAACAACTGCCGTTCGATGTCGTGCGGCCGCCAGCCGCTGGGTGCATTGACGAATACCTGGTAGATGGCGGGCATGCAGGCCAGCGCCTGTTTGCCCACCACGTCCGGGTCGGTGGGTACTTCACGCCAACCGGTCACCTGCAGCGCGGATTCACTCAGGTGGCGCTCGATGATTTCCTGGCCGCGCCGAATGAGCTTGTCATCCGGGGAAAAAAAGACCAGGCCGGAGGCAAAGCGTTCGGTCAGCCGAAAACCGCATTCTTCGGCGACCGCGCGTAAAAAGGGCTCGGGGAACTGCAGCATGATGCCGCAGCCGTCACCGGACTTGCCGTCAGACGCCACCGCGCCGCGATGGGTGAGGCGCGCCAGGGATTCCAGCGTGGTGCGCACCAGCCAGTGGCTTTTTTCCCCGTCCATGTGGGCGAGCAGGGCAAAGCCGCAACTGTCGCGAAAGTCGCGGGCGCGGTCATGAAGCTTGTTGCGGCGTGTGGACAAAGCGGCTCCCTGGATCGTTCTGGCAATGCGGAAGCGCTGGTCCCGCCAATTCAATGTAGCGAATCAGGAATCATTGTCAAATTTAATATTTTGAATAAATGTGAGCTTATCTTTTATGAATGGAACGGCTTGACCCGCATCCCGACAGGGACTAGCGTAGTAGCTGCAGTGCAAAGCTCAGGATGAGCGAAAACGGACAGGGATGTTGTCACTACTGCGCTCGGCGTTTCATAGCAGCACGCCGGCGTTCCCCTGGTTTTCTTCCTCCACTCTTCTTTTGAGGTATTGCACCGCACCGCTCCCGTGGAGGCACGCGGTGGTCCCGCTCTCCATGGGAGCTTTGGTTTTGTGGGGCCTGGTCTGTCGCGGCGGTCAGCCCACGAGCTCGGCGATTCGCTGAAGCCCGTGCTCGATGTCGAGACCGAGCGCCTCCGCGCCGGCCCGGCTGATCGCGTCACAGGCATAAACCGAAGACGGCCCGCCCACCATGACGGGAATACCGACTTGCTCGACGAGTTTGGGCAGGTCGTTTTTCAGCAGTTTCTCGGAAGGTTCGATCGCACCCGACAGAATGATGCCGTCGCAGTTCTTCAGCTTCGCAACGGGCGGAAGTTCTTTCAGCGGCATGTTTGCGCCCAGCGGAATGACGCGGTAGCCGGCTTCGTGGGCCGTGAGCGCGAACAGCAGAAGGCCGATCTCGTGAAACTCGTTGGGCAGTCCGGCCAGCAGAATGACCGGGCCTTCGTTGCCGCGGGGGCGGTGGTGATAGCGCGCCCCGAACTTGTTGCGCAGGTAGAAGGCGAAAAAATGTTCTTCCGCTATGCTGCCGGTCGCAGTGACCCAGCGGTTGCCCAGCTCGACCAGCAGCGGGGTCAGCAGGCGTTTCGTGACCAGCGTAATCGGGTACAGCGACAGGGTCTCGTTATAGATTTCCTCGAGCCGATTTTCATCGAACTTCACGATGGCCGCGATCATGCTGTCAATGTATTCACGCCAGATATCCCGCTCGCCGCTGCCCTCGTCGGCATTCGGTGTGCTGGTTTCCAGCATCGCCGGCCGAATCTGGCTGATGCGCATGCCCTGCTGGGTCAATGCCGTGATCCGGTTGATCTGATCGATGTGCTGGCGTGTATAGAGACGGTGCCCGCTTTCCTTGCGGACCGGCCGGATCAGGCCATAACGCCGTTCCCAGGCGCGCAGCGTAATCGCCCCGACTCCGGTCAGTTTCGATACGGTGCCGATCGTGTAGAGCTTTTCGGACTCCGAATCCATGTTTTGCATCGCACGCGTCATTTGAGATCCCTGGATTAATATTCGAAAAAACTTTATACACTAATTATACATAACGAACAATAAATCGACAAATATTTCATTTTTTGCTTGAATAGTATGTACATAACTTGTACATTCCAGTTTCGTGGACCTGAGGGGTCACGCTTTTTAGCAGTAGAACCTGTACAAACATTACTTGGAGTTGATCATGAACAAGACCGTTACTACCCTAGCCGCTGCAGGCCTGCTGTTGTCAGCACAGGCCGCGTGGGCTCAAGCGACCGTCAATGTCGCCCACTTCGCCCCGTTCGCCGATAGCCTCGACGCCACCGCAGTCGATATCGCGATCGACGGTGAAGTCGCCCTGCCGGGTGTGAAGTACAAGGATTTTGTCACAGACCTGTCCTTTGAAGCCGGAACCTACACCATCGAAGTATTCCCGGTCGGTTCCGACACCGCGGTGATGAGCGAAATGGTCACGCTGGTGGACGGACGTTCTTACACCCTGTACGCCTCCGGCAACAACGTGACCCAGCCCCTGGCTTTGGTGGCGATGCAGGACAATATCGACGCGCCCCTGGAAGGCGAGCTCAATCTTCGGATCGTTCACGCCGCGCCGTTCGCGGCCGACCTGGCTGCGACCGAAGTCTCGATTCGCACCGCCGGCGGTGACGTCGTTGGAAGCTTGACGGGCGTGCCCTACGGCGTAAACAGCGGGTTCTTTCCCGTCCCGGCCGCCGAGTACGACCTGAAAGTCGCTTCGAACGACGGTTCGGTCAACTATATCGACCTGCTGCCGGTCGAACTCCCGGCTGGTGCTGACATCACGGTCTTTGCCGTCGGGGACGGCGTCAACCAGCCGCTGGGTATCGTCGCGATCCCGGTTGGAGAACTGCCGACCCGCACACCGGTGGACAACCGCTCCAACGGCATGTGGATGATCCAGGAAGGTTCCGGTACGGGCTACGTGTTCCAGCCGATGCCTTCGCAGAACCGCGTGGTGGGTACCTGGTACACCTACGATGCGGACGGCAACCCGACCTTCCTGACCTTTGATTCCTGCGACGTGATCCCGGGCGACCCTGATGATGTGTGCAACAAACCCGGTGGTTTCGACGGCGTGATGGCCACGACGGCCCTGTACACCAGCAGCGGCGGCGGCCCCAACGAGGACGACGTGGTCACGACCACCAAGGTCGGCGAGATCGAC
>JASFSI010000165.1:0-5002 GCA_050114495.1 Lysobacterales bacterium
ATCGGCGACCCGATGGACCGCACCGCGGATATCCTGTCCTACGCCGCCGGCCACAAGGCGCTCGGCCTGTATGCGCTGTCGGCTCTGCGCAACGAAGTCGTGCGGCTCGCCGCGCCGGAACAGCTGCCGCAGGACGTGAAGCAGCAGCTGCGCCTGGAAGACATTCTCGGTTTCCGCAAAAACCCGATCACGTCCACACCTTTGTTCAAAAAGTTCGACGCCAAACCCCTCGACGGTCACCCGACGCCGGAAACGCCGTTCGTCTGGCTGTCCACCGGCCCCAGCGGGGTCGGCGTGGCCACCTCCGTCGGCCTCGCGATGACGCTCAAGGACATGCACGGCGACGACGCTCCGGCCGTGCACGTGATCGAGGGCGAAGGCGGAATGACGCCGGGCCGCGTCTCCGAGGCACTCGCCTCCGCCGCGACATCGGGACTGGACAACCTCTACTTCCACGTCGACTGGAACCAGGCCTCGATCGACTCCAACGCGGTGACCCGCGACGGCGCGAAAGCCGGCGAATACGTGCAGTGGGACCCCTGCGACCTGCTGCTGGTCCAGGGCTTCAACGTCATCTATGTCCCCGACGGGTTCGATTACGCGCAGATCCGGGAAGCCCAGAAACGCGCCGAGGCGCTCAACAACGGCCGTCCCACCGGTATCGTTTACCGCACCGTCAAGGGCTGGCGCTACGGCATCGAGGGCGCCAAGTCGCATGGCGCCGGCCACGCTTTCTACAGCCCGGAATACCTGGAATCTCTGAGACCGTTCGAAGAGACAACCGGCCTTCGCTTCCCGCGCTTCGAGGGCGAAAAAGACCCGGTGCGCGTGGAGCAGGCATTCTACGACTCGCTGCTGGTCATTCGTTCCGCCTTTGAGAAAAACATGACGCAAACGCAGCAACTGGCGGACTGGATCGTCAATGCGCGGCAGCGCCTGCAGGATGCGCCCAGGACGATCCGGGAAAATGCCCCGCGGCTGGACAAGCTGTACGAAGCAGGCGCCATTTCGCCGTTCGAACGCCCGGAATCCTGCCGTTACGAAAACGGCTCCAAGCAGACCCTGCGCGGCGCGTTCAGCCAGGCGATGAACGAAATCAACCTGCTCACCGGGGGCGCCGTGCTGGCGGCCGCGGCCGACCTGTACGGCTCAACCAATATCGCCAGCATCACCAAGGGCATGGGCAGCGGCTTCTGGCATCCGCAGAACAACCCGGAATCCCGCCTGTTCTCGGCCGGCGGTATCACCGAAGACGCGATGGGCGGCATCTGCTCGGGCATCGCCACGATGGGACACCAGATCGCGGTCGGCTCTTCATACGGTGCCTTTATCGCGCCGCTGAACGTCATCTGCGCCAAGACCCACGGCATCGGCATGCAAACCCTGCGGCACCGGGCACCCGGGGAAAAGAACAAGACCTTCGTGGTGGTCTGCGGCCACGCCGGCGTAAAGACCGGCGAGGACGGACCCACGCACGCCGAACCCCAGGCCCTGCAGGTCTTCCAGGAGAACTTCCCCGGCGACGTGATGATCACGCTGACCCCCTGGGATCCGAACGAACTCTGGCCGCTGACGGCGGAAGCCCTGCTGCAGCGCCCCGCCGTGCTGGCACCCTACGTCACCCGGCCTTCGGAAGTCGTGGTCGACCGCGAAGCACTGGGCCTGGCGCCGGCCGAAGCGTCGATCAAGGGTGTCTACAAGCTGCTTGAGGCCAATGGCAAACCGGACGCCACCATCATCTACCAGGGCAGCGACGTGGCCTATGCCTTCATTGACGGCGTGCTTCCGAAACTGAAGGAAAAGGGCGTCAACCTCGACGTCTACTACATCTCCAGCGTCGAACTGTTCGACCGCCTCGACGAGGAGGAACGCAACGCGATCTTCCCCGCCGCGGCCGCCGACTCCGCGATGATGTTCTCCGGCTTCACGAAAGCCACGACCTACCGCTGGGTGACCTCGCCGCGCGGCCGCGAGTTCACGCACTACCCGTGGAAGCACAAGGTGTTCCTCGGCAGCGGCCCGGGAGACGTCTGCCTGGAGCAGGCCGGCATGCACGGCGCGGCCCAGTGGGAACTGATCCGGAAATTCATCAGCGGCAAAGGCTGACTACAATGTGATGGCGTGAGCGGCGTCGCCGCCGCTCACGCGGCATTCAAACACAGCGGACACGGTGAAGAGCAATGGCTGAAACCCTGAAAACCGTCTTTTACGACCGCCACGTGAAAGCGGGCGCGAAAATCGTCGAGTTCGGCGGCTGGGACATGCCGCTGCAGTTCGAAGGCATCCTGCGCGAGCACCTGGCGACCCGCAAGGGCGCCGGGCTGTTCGATGTCTCCCACATGGGCCGGTTTTTCATTCGGGGTGATGATGCGCTGGCGTTCCTGCAGCACGTGCTGAGCAACAACGCGGCCAGCCTGGACGTGGGGCTCGGCCAGTACACGATGATTCCCAACGAAACCGGCGGCGTGCTGGACGACGCCTACCTGTACCGCTTCGTCGAAGACGAATTCCTGCTGGTCGTCAACGCCGCCAACCGCGAAAAGGACTGGCAGCACCTCGAGCAGGTCCGCAAGGACTTTCCAGCCGCCGAGATGGTCGACCGGACCCTCGACGTCGTCATGCTCAGCCTGCAGGGTCCGCTGGCCCGCGAAGTAATGGAAGCAACCACCCAGAGCCAGCTTCCCGACCCGATGCGCAACGAACTGGGGATCGTCGATATCGACGGCGCCCGCGTGCTGCTGGCCCGAACCGGCTACACGGGCGAGCCCATCTGCTTCGAGCTGTTCATCGAGCGAGAGGACGCGCTGGACGTTTACGACACCCTGATTCAGAACGGTGCCCACCCCGTCGGCCTCGGCGCCCGCGACTCGCTGCGGCTGGAAGCCGGGCTGCCGCTTTACGGGCACGAACTGGGCACCGACCCGGAAGGCAAGGAGATCCCCGCCTTCGCCTCCGACCTGTCGCGCTTTGCGGTCAGCTTTTCACCGCTCAAGGGCGACTTCATCGGCCGCGAGCCTCTGTACGAGCAGTTCCTGGCGCTCAAGCGCATCAACGACCTGAAATTCGACGATATCGAAGCATTGCCGCGCCGCGTGCGGCTGGTGGAACTGGCCGGCCGCGGCGTGACACGCCCCGGCGACAAGGTGTTCAAAGACGGCAAACACGTCGGTTTCATCACCAGCGGCACGGTCGTACCCTACTGGGATACCGCAGGCACCGGCGTCGAGTCGCGCTTTACCGATGAAAGCATCCGCCGCGCCATCGCCATGGCGTTGGTCGACAGCGACCTGCTGGACGAGGACGAGGTGACGATCGAGATCCGCGGGCGCGAGACGCCTGCCCTGATCGTTCCCTGGCTGCTGCGCGGCGAGGCGCCGCCCTATGCGCGCTCGATTTCACACCTGAAACCGGAACGGGAAGAAGAAAGTCCGTCGGGCGCGACCTATTCGCGCAAGGCGCTGGCGCTGCTGGACAGCGCGATCGCGAACACGAACTGGCGGCAGCGTGACTGCATCAACCTGATTCCTTCCGAGATGACCATGTCACCGGTAGTCCGGGCGCTCTCCATCATGGACCCGGTCGGGCGCTATGCCGAACACAAGGCCGTCAAGGCGCTGCAAGACGCCGAGGTGTTCTACTACCAGGGCACCGAGTTCATCTGGGAAATCGAGGAGCTGCTGAAGAAGGAAATCAAGCAGTACCTGGGCTGCGGCAGCGTCGAAGCGCGCCTGGTCTCCGGCCAGATGGCCAATGCCACCGTGTTCAGCGCCATGGTCGACTACCTGAACCGCTCCGACCGCAAGAGCGAGCAGCGCCGCATGCGCATGGTAATGAACAACCACATCATCAAGGGCGGTCATCTCTCGTCGCAGCCCATGGGCGCGCTGAAAGATTACGTGGCGCGCGACCCGCGCACGGAGCGGCCCGCGGTGGTCAACTTCCCCGTGCACGCCCATGACAAGTACCGCATCGACACCGAGGCGACCCGTGAACTGCTGGAGGAAAACCGCCCCGAGCTCGTCATCCTCGGCAAGAGCATGGTGCTCTACCCCGAGCCCGTTTCGGCGCTGCGCCAGTTCATCGACGAACTCGGCCTCGACACCTTCCTGATGTACGACATGGCGCACGTCCTGGGACTGGTCGGCCCGCACTTCCAGGACCCGTTTGCAGAGGGCGCCGATATCGTCACGGGTTCCACCCACAAGACCTTTTTCGGCACCCAGCGCGGCATCGTGGCCTCCCACCTCACCGAGGACGACGTGCTCTACCCGTTCTGGGAGGCCGTCGAACGCCGCGCCTTCCCGGGCGCCGTCTCCAACCATCACCTCGGCACGCTGGTCGGGCTGCTAATGGCGGCCTACGAGATGAACGCCTTCAAGGATGAGTACCAGCCGCGCGTGATTCGCAACGCCAAGGCGTTTGCGAAAGCGCTCAAGGACTGCGGCCTGAAGGTCTCGGGCGACCCCGCGGTCGGCTACACGCAGACCCACCAGGTGCTGCTCGACGTCGGCTGGACCCGGGGACCGGAAATCGCCCGCAAACTGGAAGAGAACAACATCATCGTGAACTACCAGGCCGCGCCGGAAGAAGAAGGCTTCACGGCCTCCGGCTCGCTGCGCATGGGCGTTTCCGAGATGACCCGCTTCGGCATGGAGGAAGCGGACTTTGGCGAACTGGCCGAGCTGATCCGGGACGTCGTCCTCGACGGCGCGACCGTCAAGCCGCGCGTGGCGGAAATGCGCAAGCGCTTCCTGCAGATGCACTACTGCTTCAGCGACCGGGATATCGAGGAGCGCGCGGCGAGCCTGCACGACCTGTTCTGATCGAAAGCCCGGCCCGCTCCGCCGCAATAAGCGGATGCCACGGCAGGACGAAGCGAAAAGGCGCTGCGGGTCAGGCGGCTCCAGGCGCAGGCGAACAACAGGCCCCGGGCGCTCTGCTGCCGGGGAAACTGCGGCTCCATTTCCCCGGCCTTCGATCCAGGCCGTGCCGCGGGGCCCCC
>JASFSI010000166.1:0-4997 GCA_050114495.1 Lysobacterales bacterium
CGGTGGTCGCCGTATCATTAGAATGCCGCTGGCCAGCGGCAGCCGCACGATGATGCCGGTATCGTATTTTTCCGCTTTCGAAAATAGCGTCCGGGCGGCGTCCTGCCGAAACAGGCTGAAAATGATTTGCAGCGACGCCATGTTCGGGTGCTCCACGGCGAACAGGGCGTCATCCAGCGTCTCGACGCTGGCGCCGAAATGCCGGATCAGGCCCTCCGACCGGAAATCTTCCATCCAGGCCAGCAGGTCGCCGTCCCGCAATACGTCTTGGGGTACGCAGTGGAGCTGCACGAGGTCCAGCGCCTCGACGCCGAGCCGGCGCAGAGACGACTCGATATTTCGCCGCACGGTTTCCTTGCGGTAGTTGTCTGGGAACAGCGATCCGTCGCGGCCCACCTTGGTGGCGACGCACACATCTGCGTGATGGCTGTGCAGGTACTTGGCGATCCGGGTTTCACTCAGGCCGCCGCCGTAGACGTCCGCCGTGTCCCAGAAATTGACGTCCTGACCATGGGCCGTGCGCAGAATCGCTTCGGCCCGCGCGTCGTCGACCGGTCCGAAGTCGCCGCCGAGTTGCCAGCAGCCGAGGCCGATTTCGGATATCTGGAATTCGCTTTTTCCGAGTCTGCGGTATTTCATCAGTATGCTTTGCTCCGAGTGGATTATTCAGAGGCCGGGCAGTCCGCGTATTCGCGCGGCGGCAGATCGCCGGCATCGACGACATCCCGGTAGACGTGCCAGGACGCATGCCCCATCAGCGGGTAAAGCACGACAAATCCCAGCATCAGCGTGGCAATCGAAAAAACGGAGGCCAGCGTGATGAACAGCGCCCAGGCGGCCATGGTGACCGGGTTTTCCCCCACCGCGCGAACGCTGGTCATCAGCGCTGTCGGTGTGGAAACGTCGCGGTCCACCAGCATCGGAATGGAGACCACCGTGATGGCAAAGGTGACCGCCGCGACGAGGCCTCCGAGCACGGTCCACAGAAGGAAGACATGATCGTCCTGTTCGACCACGTAACGCAGGAAGTCCGTCGGGCTGTCGATCTCGACGCTGACGAAGAGGTGAAAAAACAGCACCGACAGCATCACCCAGGCCGTCGCGATGATGGTCAACAGCATGCCAAAACGCAGCAGGCACCGGGTTCCCTGGCGCCAGGCATCCCAGGCATCCCGTGTTTTGGGTTGTTGTCCTTGCTCGAGTTTCTGGCTCAGCGCATACAGGCCGGTCGCCAGGGCGGGCCCGACGACCAGGAAACCGGAGACGGCTCCCGGTAACAGGGGCCAGAACAGGAGGGCGACCTGGACAATGAGCAGCCCCATGACCGCTACGATCAGGCCATGCATCAAGCTGGGCCATCCGGCACGGTAAAAATCACGCCAACCGAGCTTTAACCAGCGCAGGATTGCTCCCGGCTTGACTTCATTCACCGGCGGGATCGGTAGATCGTTTGGCCTGGACTGTGATTCTTTTGCCATTTGTGATTTCGCTCAGGTCTGGAATACGGTTTTGCCTGGACTGTAAGTATAGAACACGGCGTTTTGTCTCGAGTGCGGCAATGCAACACTGTAACGCGTCAATGGCCCCACGCGCCGCTTCTCGTGCACAGCATGTCGGGCTAGACTTGGGCGATGCCTGTCTTCCAGCACGAAAACCACGCGATTTACTGGGAATCCCTGGGCCAGGGTGAACCCGTCGTTTTTCTGAACGGCGTACTGATGTCCGTTGATTCCTGGAAGCTGCAGACCCTGGAACTCGGCCGAAGGTTTCGCTGCGTCATGCATGATTTTCGCGGCCAGCTGAAAAGTTCGAAACCGGATGAACCCTGGACCCTGGAGGATCATGCCAAAGACCTGGACGCGCTGCTCGATCACCTGGATATCGCCGACTGCCATATCGTGGGTACGTCATACGGCGGCGAGGTGGGCATGATATTCGCCGCTGCCCGGCCCGAACGGGTCCGCAGCCTGTCGGTCATCGCCTCGGTAAGCGAGATCGGGCCGGATACCGAGCGGATTGTGCTCGACTGGAGGCGAGCGGCACTGGAAGCGCCGGAAAGCCTCTACCGCGTCATGCTGCCGACGACCTTTGCGCCGGAATTTGTCGCGGCGAATCCTGCCCTGGTCGAACTGGGCGAGGAACGGCTGCAGGCCTGTGAGCCGGAATTCTTCGCGGCGTTTGCGGGGTTGATCGACGCGTTCCTGGAATTGAATATCACCCCGATGCTTGGCGGCATCCGCTGCCCGACGCTGGTCATCGCCGGTGAACAGGACCGGCTGAAACCGCCCCGTTACAGCGAGATCATCAGTGACGGCATCGAGGGTTCCGAATTACGGGTGATCCCGGGAGCGGGCCACGCCGTGGTGCTCGAGCAGGCCGATTGGGTCAACCGGGAGCTGATCCGGTTTATCGACCAGCTGTATTCCCGTTCTATTTGAGCCAACCCCGAAAAGATTTTCCCGTGATCGCCGACAGTTCCTCGATATCCGGAGCGAAACGTTCCAGCAGGTGCGCTCGAACATCCGGCGCCAGGACCGGGCGTTCGATGGGTTTCGAGAAAGGCCTGTAAAGAAGGGTCTCCATCCAGTGACGCTGGTAGCTTCGAATGCGGTAGTAGATGCGTTCGCCGATGGTGCGCTGCAGGAACATGCCGACCGGGTTCTTTCTGCGTTGCAGGGAAGCCGGGTGATGGATCACGTCGAACTCATCCGACCAGTAGTTGGCGTCGACGCCCATGAACCGGAATATCTGCTGCAGCGTTTCACGATGATGGTCCCTGAAATCTTCGAAAGGCACCACCAGGAACCGGGATATGTCGTTGAATGCCGCCAGGTATTGTTTCAACTGCATCGCGTACAGCCCGCGCCGCACGTACGGGTTCAGTCGGTAATCGTCGATGTCGCTGAGCAGCGCTTCCTCGATGTGCCGGTGTTCCATGCTTTTCGCGTAAGAGTTCATCCAGTGGGATATGGCCCGGTCGACCGGGTTGCGCACCATGTAAACGAAGCGCACATCGGGCAGCACGCTGCGGATGCGTTCGGGAATGCCGTCTTCGATGGGCCAGTCGGTGTAGCCCAGGCTCAGTCCCTCGAAGATGACGCGGCCTGCCGTCGGCCATTCGTTCTTATACCACTCCAGGCCCTTGTGCCAGTTGCCTTCGCGCTCGGTACGGGCTTCACCCTGGTCGTTGAAGAAATAGGTTTGCTTGTAGCGGCTGGTGCCTACTTCGGGGTGCGCGCGCATGTAGTGGAACAGGCTGGTTGTGCCGCATTTCATTCCCCCGATGTTGATCACATCCGGAAGGCGGTATTCTTGATTTGAATTCGTCATTCCTGTCGTCTTTTGGTCTATAAATACCGGGCACGGCAAGTATAGTGAGCCGGGGTTCCACTAATCCAGATATTTGGGGAGACCGGGCAGAACAGGAATCATGAAAATTTCGGTCATTGTTCCGGTATTCAACGTCAAACCTTACCTGGAAGGATTCCTCGACGCCGTGCTGGCCCAGGATTATGCGGGCGGGTACGAAGTCATTTGCGTGGATAACGGTTCGACGGACGGAAGCCTGGAAATCCTGCAAGCACGCGGCGGCGTGACGGTTCTGCGTGAAGAGAAACGCGGGTCCTACGCGGCCCGGAACTGCGGTATTCGCTCGGCGCGCGGACAAGTGCTCGCCTTTATCGACCCCGATTGTCCTCCGCGCAAAAGATGGCTGGCGGCCATCGGGAAGGCCTTTGAGGAGCCGGGCTGCCACGTGGCGCTTGGAAAAAGAGAATACGGCCAGCCCTCAAGGGCGCTGCGCCGCCTGTCCGATTACGACACCACCGTGGCCGGTTACGTGTTTTCCAGCAGCACACCCGAAATTTACTTCGGTTACACCAACAACATGGCCGTGCGGCGCAGCCTGTTCGACCAGGTCGGCCTGTTTCGTGAAATCCAGCGTGGGGCGGATACCGTGTTTGTGCGCAGGACGGTTGCGGCACTGGGCTGTGGCGCCGTGGTCTATGCCCCGGAGATGTGCGTTTGTCACCAGGAGATCCGTCACGTGGTGGACTTTTATAAAAAGAGAATCATCTACGGCGAAAGCAACAGCCGAACGAGAAACCTGGGCTCGGCGCGACCCTTGAGGCTTCGGGAGCGCATTCGCATCTTTCAGCAGACGGTCAGGGATTGTGACTACTCCCCGGTCGGAGCGGCGGAGTTGCTGGGCCTGCTGGGCCTCGGTGTGCTGTGTTACGAGTTCGGCCGCTGGCGCGGTCGCCGGTTTTCGGGTTCACTTTCGGGCGAAGCGGCTGCGTCCGACGCTTCTGAATCGTAGCGGACACTCTCGATTACCGACTCGCTGAAATGCCCCCCTTCGAAACCGTAGGTGCACTTCGTGCAGATCGGAATCTCCCGCCAGTTTTTTCGAAACCTCTCGCGCATGCCCCGGTAAGCCGCTCCGCGCCAGATTTCCCTGAACGAGGACGTTTTGAAATCGCCCAGGTTCGAGTCGTCGTGGATATCGAACGTGCAGGAGTTGATGCGTCCGTCCCAGCGCAGCGTGGTCTTGTGGAACAGCGCCTTGCAGCGGTTTTCCCTGGCCACCATGGGCGCTCCGGAACTGTCGTATTCGAAGCGCCGCATGGACATGTCGGCAGGAAGGTCCACGCCCACTGTGGTCGTCGCCGGGTTGATTCTCTTGAGATTCAGCATGTCCACGCCCAGCCCCTCGGCCGTTTTGCGGGCGTCATCGATCTCGTGTTCGTTGGCCTCGGTGATGATCAGCGTCAGGCTGAGAAAAGGATCCGATACGCCGAGTTCACGCTTCCATTTCAGGATGTTGCGCACGCCCTGCAGCGGCTGTTCAAAGCTTCCCTTGCGTGATTTCCCATAGCTTTCATCGCTCATGCCGCTGGTCGAGATCAGCAGCTTGTCGATGCCGGATTCGACCACCTTACGGGCGTGCTTGTCCTTGGCGAAGACGTGGCCGTTGGAGCTGGATATGACGACCAGTC
>JASFSI010000167.1:0-4987 GCA_050114495.1 Lysobacterales bacterium
CAGGTTGTTCGGCAGGTGGCCCCAGCTCAATCCGACCAGGTCCTTGATGAACAGGATGTGCGGCAGCAGCAGGAACACGATAATGGCCAGCCCGATGTGAAAAATGTAGCCGTTGATCAGCTGGAAAAGCGAGCGATGGCGGTAGGTGGGCAGCGGCCACATGCGCCGCGCGATTTCCTTGACAGCGGCCAGCGCCGCCGGCTCTTCCCGCGAACTGCCGACGGAAGAGTCCCGCGTGCGCCACATGAAAAACAGCGAAGCGATTCGAAAGACGACGCCCGCGATGAACACCGTGAGGGCGAAAGTCAGTGCGGGTCCGCGTGCAAATTCCAGAAGTTCCATCAGTTTTCCTCCTTCTCGGAGTCGCTGACAGCCGCCTGCGCGGCTTTTAGCAGCTTGTTTCTCTTGGCACGAACCGCCAGGGACGCGGCGGCTCCCGCTGCGGCGCCGACGACAGCCGCCCCGGCGGCATATTTCAGTGCGTCGTCCTTGGCCGCCGAGAGCGGTTTGTAGAATCCGCCCAGGTCCCAGAAGCCCGGTTCCGAGCAGCCCAGGCAGCCGTGGCCGGACTGGATCGGGAAGCTGGTGCCGCCGTTCCATTTCAGCGTTGCGCAGGCGTTGTAGGTCACGGGGCCCTTGCAGCCGACTTCGTACAGGCACCAGCCCTGGCGGGCGCCCTCGTCGTCGAAGGCCTTGGCGAACTGGCCTTTTTCGTAAAACGGCCGCCGGTAGCAGCGGTCGTGGATGGCTTCGCCGTAGAACGCTTTCGGGCGGCCCAGGTGATCCAGTTCCGGGATGCCGGCGAAGGAGAGCAGGTACGCGATCGTGCCGGTCATGGCCTCGGGGATCGGCGGGCAGCCGGACAGGTTGATCACCGGCTTGTCGGTCAGTTCGGAAATCGCCACCGCGCCGGTCGGGTTCGGGTTGGCGCCGGGGATGCCGCCGAAGGTGGCGCAGCTGCCGACGGCGATGACGGCCTTGGCGTGCGCGACGGTTTCCTCGAGCATCTGGCGGTTTGAAATACCTGCGATCGTCGAGTAGCCGTCGTCTTTGAGCGGTATCGAACCGTCGACCACGACCAGGTAATCACCCCGGTTTTCCTCCATCGCCTGTTCACGAGCCGCTTCGGCCAGGTGGCCGGATGCGTTCTGCAGCGTGTGGTGATAATCGAGGGAAATGAAATCGAAAATCAGGTCCTCGATCGACGGCGAGGATGCGCGCGTAATCGATTCGGTACAGCCCGTGCACTCCTGGAACGACAGCCAGATCACCGACTGGCGCCGCGCAGCGGCCAGGCCGCTGGCAATTGCCGTGGCGGCGGTGGGCGGCAGGGCCAGGATCGAGGCGGTGTAGGCGGCGAACTTGAGAAAGCTGCGCCGGGATACCCCGCGTTCCGCCAGCATGTCGCCGAGCGTTTGCTGCGTCTTCAGCGCCGGTGTTCGGTGTTTTCGGTTTTTCTCAGCCATTGGAGGCCTCCGCTTGGCTTGAATGGTTTTCGAGCAGGTCTTCTTTCAGCCGTAACGCGGCCGATTCGATGTCGGCCGGGTGACTGGCCAGTATTTCGGGTACGGGGCAGACCGCGATTTCCTCGGAAGAAACACGGTCGTTGGCGCCGCGGTGGCGAATCCACCAGGCGCCGGCGTAGGCGGTTTCACGGACGGTGGATCGTCCCGCGATCTGCAGTTCGGCGGCGACTTCGCCGCGGCCCAGGGCCGCTTCGAGCTGTTCGCGGTCGGCGTCGGTCATCGGCAGACTGCGCAGGTCGATGGAAGCGGAAGTGCCGTCGGCGGCCAGCGCTTCCAGCATGCGGGCCACCTCGGTGAGTACGGCGCGGGCCATGCCCGTCAGGTGTTGTGTCTGGCAGGGTGCGCCGCCGCCGGGCATCAGGCCGCTTTCTCCCCTGACTGCCACTCGGCGGCCAGGCGGTTGATTGTCTCGCAGGCCGCCCGGAGGGCATCGCGGACGGGCGGCGTCAGGTCCGAGCCCCAGTCCGTGCTCTGCGGCTGGATCGCGATCAGTGCGCGGTGTGCCGGCATTCGGCCCCGAATGGCCGCGGCCGAAAACAGGTCGAGCAGGGCCACTTCGTGAACCGAGCGTCGCTTGCCGGAAAGTTGTTCGTCGATTTCTGCGTCAAGAAAAATGCGCGAGGAGCCCGGTTGCGCGCCCAGTTCGGACGCGTCGACCACGATTACGGCATCGGCGTCTTCGATTTCGGGCAGCAGCGCGAGGCCGATGGTGCCGCCGTCGACCGGCCGCAGGGCAGGGTGCCTGTCCGGCATCCGAAGAAGCGCTTCGATCACCCGGATGCCGACACCGTCGTCCTGCATCAGGATGTTTCCGACACCCATGACGAGAACCTTTGCGGTGTTGTCTTCAGCGACCATAGACCTCATCTGTTTTGCAGCTGAAACAAAAATTGCTTCCTTAAAAAGAAAGCTTAATAGCGGCTTAATTGCAATAAGGTAAACGACCTTTGCAGAAGCCGCTTGATCCAAATCATTCCAACGGCAGGACGTTGCAATAAACTTATTTCTGATGCATTAATTGAGGATTGATCAGCCATGTGCCTTGGCGTTCCCATGCGAATCGTGGAAATCGACGGCTTCACCGCACGTTGTGAGGCGCGTGGTATCGAGCGGCGCGCCAACCTGTTTCTGCTGCAGCACGAGGACATCAAGGTGGGTGACATGGTGATGATCCATGTCGGCAACGCGATTCAGAAAATGAGCGAAGAAGACGCGCTGTCGGCATGGGAGATCTACGACGAGTTACTGGCCATGGAAGACGAGGCCGGCAGCAGTGCATGAATTGTCCGTCTGCCAGGGGCTGATGCGGCAGGTGGAACGGATCGCTGCGGAAAACGGGGCGCAGAGCGTTTCGAAGATCGTGCTTAAAATCGGCCCGCTCTCCGGTATCGAGCCCGATCTCCTGCAGCATGCCTTCACCATCGCGAGGGAAGGCACGGTGGCCGGCGATGCGGATCTCGAACTGCAGGGCGGGCAACTGCTCGTTCATTGCCGTGAATGCGGAGGCAGCGGTGAAGCCGCGCCCAACCGGCTGCTATGCCCCGATTGCGGCGGCTGGCAGGTCGACGTAACGGAAGGCGAGGAACTTCTCCTGCTCAGCCTGGACGTGGAGACGTAGCCATCAGCAGCTGTCCGGGATTTCCTTCGGGCCAATCTGAACTGACAAGGGAGTAATCAAAGTATGTGCGACACCTGCGGTTGCAACCTCACACCCGGAAACGCCCACCTGGCGGACCAGAAGACCGTGGACGTGCTCAGCGGCCTGCTGGACGAAAACGACCACGTGGCCGCGCACAACCGCGAGCATTTCGAGCGCCACGGCGTGCTGGCCGTGAACCTGATGTCGTCGCCCGGTTCGGGCAAGACCAGCCTGCTCGAGGCCACCATCGAGGCTCTCGGCGGCGAGATGAAATTCGCCGTGGTCGAGGGTGATCTCGAGACCGAGAACGACGCGGAACGCATTCGGGCGCGCGGCGTGCCGGCCGTGCAGATCACGACCGGCCAGGCCTGTCACCTGGACGCGCACATGGTTCACGATGCGCTGCACGGCATGGACCTGGACGGCATCGACGTGCTGTTCATCGAAAACGTCGGCAACCTGGTTTGTCCCGCCAGCTTTGACCTGGGTCACCACGCCAACGTCATCCTGCTCTCGGTCACCGAGGGCGACGACAAGCCGGCCAAGTACCCGGTGATGTTCCGCGCGGCGGACCTGGTCCTGCTCAGCAAGGCCGATTTCCTGGACGTGATCGATGATTTCGATACGGAAAAGGCCGAGCGCCACGTGCGTGAACTGGCTAACGCGGCCCCGGTGCTCACTACCTCGGTACGCCGCCCCGATTCGCTGGAGCCCTGGTTCGCCTGGCTGCGTGAATCCGTCGCCGCCTTGCGCGGCGGAGCCGGGATGACCCCCGGCCGCCGGCCTGCGAGCCCGGCCCCCCACGCGGCACCCTGATTGCCATGACCGGCGCGCGCGGCTGGCTGGAGCGTATTCGCGCTCTGGACCTTGCCCACAAAGTCCGCGTCATGAATGTCTGCGGCGGGCACGAGCGCTCGATCACGATGGCGGGGCTGCGCGGCGCGCTGCCGGATTCCGTCGAACTGATTCCCGGCCCGGGCTGCCCGGTCTGCGTCTGTCCCGAGGAAGACATCTACGCGGCCATCCAGCTGGCCTGGCGAAAAAACGTGATCCTGGCCGCGTTCGGCGACATGCTGCGCGTGCCCTGCAATGCACCGAAGTCCGAACCGCGTTCACTGGAGCAGGCCCGTGCGGCCGGCGGTGACGTGCGGCCGCTGTCCTCGCCGGAAGAGGTGCTGCCCATCGCGCGCGACAACCCGGATCGCGACGTGGTCTTTTTTGCAGCCGGCTTCGAGACCACGATGGCCCCGGTGGCGGGGCTCGTGGCGCAGGGTCAGTCGAAGGCCTGGCCTGCCAACCTGAGCCTGCTGCTTTCCGGGCGCCTGACCTGGCCGGCCGTATCCCTGCTGCTGGACAGCGGCGAGGCCGGTTTCGACGCGCTGATCGCGCCGGGCCACGTGGCCACGGTCATGGGTCCGGAAGAATGGGCTTTCGTATCCGAACGGCACGGCATCCCCTCGGCGGTCGCCGGGTTTACCCCGGAGAGCCTGCTGGCGGCGCTGTACTCGGTTCTGCGCCAGGTGATCGAGCAGCGGCCGTTCCTCGACAACTGCTACCCGCAACTCGTGCGTCCCGGCGGCAACCCGACCGCGCGCGAAACGCTGTCGCGGGTGATGGACGTGGTCGATGCCAACTGGCGGGGGATCGGCGTCATTCCCGCTTCCGGCTACGAGCTCAATTCCGGCTTCTCCGCACAGGACGCCAGGGTTCGCTTCGATATTCAGCCCGACGAAGACCGCAAACGGGCGGGGGAGATGCCGCCCGGCTGCGATTGCGCAAAGGTCGTGCTGGGCCGTATCTATCCGAACGAGTGCGCTTTGTA
>JASFSI010000168.1:0-4956 GCA_050114495.1 Lysobacterales bacterium
TTGCGATGTGCTCATACCATGGCAATCAATAGCTGGTAGCGACGTTCTGACCTGCACCCGCGGAACAACGCGGGTGCGGTCTTTTGGGCGTCTCCGAATACGTCGCAATCACTGGATGGGGCCCTGCCTCGTGGCATCCTCAACGAGTGGCTGTCCGTATGACTCGTGATTGCGGTCTGCCGCGCATCGACTAAGCTGTGAAGTAGATTTTTGAATCGAGGTTCGCCAGCTTGCTCATGTGCTCTTGTAAAGCCGCCACGTCAGTCTCGGATGTCTTGCCGCCTGCTTCGAATGCGCGGACGACATGAGTGCCTTCAACTGAGCGCCGGGTTCAAAGCGGTTGGATAAGCTTCCCCATGACCTGTCCATAAGCGTCATTGCGGTCGCTGCCATGGGTTTCGTTTTGCTGGGAATTTTTTACCCCACCATCACCGATCGCCTGGGCCTGGACGAGGGTTCGCCCGGGCATCGCTTACTCAGCCTGTTGATCGGACTGATGCTGTTCGCACTGGTCGTTGTCTACCGTTTCGCACGGGAGAGTCTGTTGACAGCTTAGCTGCGCCGGATGCCGGGTCGCGATCTGGGCGACCGTCTATTCCGTTTCATGGTCTCGTATTTACAAGGAAATCAGCTAGTTCCCTGGACCTTTTGATATTTCGCTGCATGATACGCAACTTGCCGTCGATATCGCTCAGCCGCGCGTTGAGCCGGGTTTCCAGGCCCGGTGCGGACAGCAGCGCTTCAATGGCCGCCCGGGTAGCGGCCTGTTCCAGTGCAATGGAGCAGTCAGCCGCGATGCGGTTTTCTGCGGCTCCGCTGGAAGAGGTTGTCACGACATCGCCGCAACGGGTTTCAATGCGCCTTTGCACATCGACCGGCAGGTGAGAGCGCACCGCATCACGGTAAGCGTTTTTGTCTTGCAGCATCGTGATCACCGAATCCGTGATCACGTAATAATTTGAAATCCGTTTACGTGCGACCGGGTCGGGAATCGTGCTCATCGCCCCGGCACTCAGTATTTCGTCGTAGGTCGCCCGGCTGAATACGAACTGCCAGATCTGTGTCGCCTGGTAAGCGTCGATGAGAAATTGTTCGGTCAGTTCTTCGCGCGGTTTGCCGAGGGCCTCGAGCGCGGATTGCCCGTGCTTCAGAACCTGCCGGTAATAGTCCTGTCGAGCGACAAGAGCCTGCTCATTGGCCTTTAGGTCCTCGATGAGCCGGTCGTAGTAGGACTCGATTTCATTGTGCTGTATTCGCGCCTGGTTCCAGTTGTCCGCCTGGAGTCCCAGGAAAACACCGATGATGACGACCAGGAGTTCGAGCCCCAGCGTGCTCCAGTTCCGGTCCTTGAAGTGGTTTACGAATCGACGGGGAAGCATTCGCTGCCTTTTGTTTGGAGTGTTGTGAAAAACAGTGCTGTTCGCCACGCGGGATACCGTGCAGAGGTCATTGAACGCACCCTGGTCTATTTTTCCGTTTCATCTGCTTCCTGCACCGCTTTCACATCGTCCAGGGACGGCGGAACCCAACCGCGGTCCAGACGGGTTGAGAACGCGGCCTTGTTGCCCTGCATGGCTTGCTCGTAGCGCTGCATGTATTCCTTGGTTCTGCGAACGTACTCCTCGTTCTCGTGGGACGGGATTTCCGGGTCGTATACCGAGGCCAGGCCGTACATCTGCTCGCGGTCGTTGATCATGAATCCCTGGACCTGGCGTTCGGCCTCGTAGGGATGAACGCCGAGCACTTCCAGCGCCGTGCGCCCGGCGCGCAGCGAACTGTCGAAAGTTTCGCGAATGATTTCACGCGCGCCGGCGGCCCACAGCTCGTAAACGTGGTGACGGTCCCGTGCGCGGGCGACGATGTGCACGCGCGGGTAGTTCTGCGAAACGTAGCGCACCAGTTCGGTCGCGTTCTTGCGCTCGTCGATGGCGACCACCATCACCTGCACCTCGTCGATGCCCGCGGCGGTCAGCAGGTCGGGACGCATGGCGTCACCGAAGTAGACCTTGACGCCGAACTTGCGCAGCATTTCCAGGTGCTCCGACTGGTAGTCGACGACAACCGTTTTGAATCCCGCGGACAACAGGATGCGGTTGACGATGCCGCCGAAGCGGCCATGGCCGGCGATCAGCACCGAGCCGCGTTCCTCGATTTCGTCTGCTTCGCGGGCCTGGTGCACGGTGAAACGGGGGGCGATCAGCCGGTCGTAGAGCAGGAACAGCAGCGGTGTCAGGAGCATGGACAGCGTGACGACCAGCAGCAGTTGGTCGGCCAGCGCCTCGGGCAGCACCGCGCTCTTGACCGAGTAGGCGAGCAGTACGAACCCGAATTCGCCGGCCTGTGCGATGCCCAGCGTGAAGAGCCAGCGGTCCGCTCCGGATATACCGAACATGCGGGCCAGAACGTACAGGACCATCGCCTTGACCGCGACCAGGCCCGCGGTCATCGCCAGAATGGCCGGCAGGTCGTTCAGCAGCAGGTCGAAACGCATCGAGGCGCCGACAGCGATAAAGAAAAGTCCCAGCAGAAGACCCTTGAAGGGGTTGATATCGCTTTCGAGCTGATGGCGGTACTCGCTGTTGGCCAGCACGACGCCGGCGAGAAAAGTGCCCAGCGCAGGCGAGAGCCCGACCGCGACCATCAGCAGCGCGATGCCGATGACCAGCAGCAGGGCAAAGGCCGTGAACAGTTCTTGCAGCCGCGCCATCGCGATAAAGCGGAACACCGGGCGCGTCAGGTAATGGCCCACGACAACGACGAGGCCGATCGCGGCCGCCGTCACCAGCGCCTGCTGCCAGCCGCCGAGCCGCTCGACCAGGCTGATGCCGGCGTCACCCGCGGCTTTCGCGCTGTCGGGCGCAACGATGCCGGTCAGGTCCGGAAGCGCCAGCAGGGGGACAAAGGCCAGCATCGGGATAACCGCGATGTCCTGGAACAGCAGCACCGAGAACCCGGCCTGGCCGCCGTCGCTTTTCATCAGGCCTTTTTCGTTCAGGGTCTGGAGCACGATGGCGGTCGATGACAGCGACAGCACCAGGCCGACCGCGACGGCGACCGGCCAAGGATACCCAAACAGCAAGGCGATGCCGGTGAACGCAGCGCTGGTTGCGACGACCTGCAGGCCGCCCAGTCCCAGCAAGCGGTGGCGCATTTTCCAGAGCAAGCGCGGTTCCAGTTCCAGGCCGACCAGGAACAGCATCATCACCACACCGAACTCGGCGATGTACTTGATGCTGATGACATCCACGTTCAATTTCTGCAGCAGGGGGCTGAGAACGATGCCGGCGATCAGGTAGCCGAGGACCGAGCCGAGTCCAAGTCGCGCCGCGATCGGCACGGCGACGATGGCGGCAACCAGGAAGATGAAGGAAAGGAGCAGGATGCTGTCCATATTCAGTCGCCGTCACGAATGGGCAGGTTGCTATGATCAAGCAGTTCCATTCCGGCCGCGGCATCGAAGTCGAAGCGGTCGTCACGGATGGCCTCGAGGAGTCGGCGGTAGCCCGCGACATGTGCCCCGACCGTGCCGAGCGCGGGGGCCTGCAGCGACGAAAACAGCACGTAAGGGGCCGAAAAGCCCAGCTGGCAGAGTTGGGCCGTCTGCTCCAGCGGGGTCAGGAACGTCCGCAGCGAATGGTGCTGGTAACCCCGTTCGGTGTAGGCTTCGCGCGGGCCGGCGGCGGTGACCGCCAGCAGCAGCCATTTGCCAGCAAGCCGGTCACCGCCGGTCCCGTAGGCGAAGCCGTGCTCGAGCACCAGGTCCTGCCATTCCTTGAATATCGCCGGCGTGGAATACCAGAACACCGGAAACTGGAACACGATGGCGTCGTGGTCGAGCAGGCGGTTCTGCTCCACGGTGACGTCGATATCGAAGCGCGGGTAGTCCGCGTAGAGGTCGACGAAGGTGATATCCCTGATTTTCTCGATGGCGCGCACCATGTCGCGGTTGGCGTGGGAATAACGGTGACCGGGGTGCGCGTAATAGACGATCAGCTTCATTTTTCGTTGCGGTCCGGTGTTGAATCGTCCTCATCATCGTCACGGATCAGGCCGTGCTGGGCTGCATGTGCTTCCCATTGTCTCCGCGCCACGACCTGGAGGTCCGGTTCCAGGTCGTCTTCGTCGATGATTTCGGCGCCGAGCAGGGTTTCGATCAGGTCTTCCATCGTGACGATGCCAGCCATGCCGCCGAACTCGTCGACGACCAGCGCGATCTGGTCCTGGCGCTTGAGAAAATCGTAAAAAATGTCCCGGATACCGGTCGATTCGGGCACGGCGAGAATGTCCCGCTTGAGTTCATCCAGGGATTTTTCGCCATGGCCGTTTAGCATGCTCGAAAGCAGGGCCCCTTTCATCACGTAACCGGTCACGGCTTCGCGTGAGTCCGCCTCGTGAACCGGGATACGGGAGAATGGAATTTTTCGGTTGCTTTCAAAAAAATCGCGGATCTTCTGATCCTGCCGCGCTGAAAACACGACCGTGCGCGGCGTCATGATGTCCTTGACCGGCATTGCGTGCAGGTCGAACAGGTTCTGGATGATCTCCGATTGCCGCGGATCGATATGACCCTCCTCGAGACCGATTTCCGCCATGGCCAGGAACTCGGTTGGAGAAAAAATGCTCTTTTCCTTGTCGCGCTTCAGCAGACGGGTGATGAACTGGCTCATCCAGACCAGCGGGTAGAGCAGGATGATGATCGTGTAGACCGAATGAACGGTGAAGGGGGCCAGGGCCTGCCAGTGGGTTGCGCCGAGGGTTTTGGGAATGATCTCGGACAGGATCAGGATAGCCAGCGTCATGACGACCGGAACGAGCACCGAAGTGATCAGCGGGTTGGCCTCGGACCAGATCAGCGCCGCCTGCGCGCCGACACCGATGGCGCCGACGGTGTGAGCGATGGTATTCAGCGTCAGGATCGCGGCCAGCGGACGGTCAACGTTGCGCTTGAAGTCCTGC